>NZ_JASTWG010000015.1:0-704 GCF_040940205.1 Spiroplasma sp. DGKH1
CCGCTTGACCCGACGCCAGGTCGAGGGCGAGGCGCCGGCCAGCCGGAGAAAGATCCGCGAGAAATGCGGCTGGTCGGAAAAGCCGCAGGCGACGCCGATCTGCGAAAGCGGTTCGTCGCTGCCCAGCATCAGCTCCTTGGCCCGGTCGACGCGCATGCGCATCAGCCATTCGTGGGGCGAAAAACCGGTGCTGCACTTGAAGGCCTTGGTGAAATAGCTGCGCGAGAGCCCGCACTCCTCGGCCAGGCGCGCCACCGACACGCCCTCGGCCAGATGCCCGGCGATCAGCTCCTTGGCCCTGCGCAATTGCCAGGGCGCCAGGCCCTTGCCGGTGCAGACCGGGACCTGGGTCGAAGCGAAGCGATCCTGAACGTGGGTCAACAGCGCCAGCATGACCTGCTCGATGAACAGTTCGTTGCGCTCGCCCGCCCTGGCGAAGCTGGGCAGCAGCGCCAGCGCCAGGTGATAGACCACCGGATCGTCGACACCGATGATCCGCTCCGGCTCGGCGGACGCGCGTTGCCCTTCTTCGTAGAGAAACTCCTTTATCGAAGCGCGCGGCAACATGAAGCGGACATTGTCGTAAGTTGTCCGGTGCTGGCACTTTATTTCATCGCCAAGATAGGCGATGGAGATACTTTTCCGTGGATGTCCGCCATCGAAAACCAGTTTGTTTCCATTCCAGAGACGATGGGAATTGAAAT
>NZ_JASTWG010000016.1:0-688 GCF_040940205.1 Spiroplasma sp. DGKH1
CGCTACCCCTTTTTTACCCGAGAGCTCCGCCTTGGGCTTCAGGTCTTGCTGTTCACCTCTGATCCGGAGGTGCGCCATGGCTGAGTTCGAATCCTGCGTTGTACCTTTCCCTCTGCAGCGAAGCCCGCTGCATGAATCCGAACGCTCTCCCCTACCCTCTGAAGCTGCCGCTGAACTACGTGGCGTGATGCTTGGCAATCTGCTGGATCAACTGGCCGAACCTGAAGGCTTGCAGCCCGCGGATCTGCGCGTGCGCATCGCTGCTTATTCAGCACTGGCTCTGCTCGATGAGATGGTCGTGCTCTACCGCCGCGCCCTCTCTGATGTTCGAGGAGGTGCCAGATGAGCAAGGGTGTGATGACCTACCTTCCACCTCACGACGGCCATCCTGGTATGGAGATCACCTGGGCTGCCGATTGCAGAGAGGCATTCGACCAGGGCGTGAAGCTGGCACAGACCTGGCTCGATAACGCCCGCAGTGGATGGCTCTGGGCAGTGATGATCGCAGAGCGCGATCTGCTGCCCTGCGCTATTGAGAGGCGAGCTTTTGAGGTGGGTTTCCTGAGTCGTATCCACCAGCGTATGTGCTCGCATCTTCGCTGCGGTGAGCAGGCCGAGATCTATACCGCGGGTGATTGTTTTGGCCACAGAAAGACCCTGACGCTCGCCGGAGCGAGCTGTCAGGGCT
>NZ_JASTWG010000017.1:0-659 GCF_040940205.1 Spiroplasma sp. DGKH1
TGGGGGAACGGCAGGACTTGGCGCTCGGTGGCTTCGTCCTTGCTGTAGGTGATTGCCCAATCGCTCATGGGTAGGCTCCTTGTTTTCGCTGAGTTGGCAGGCCGGCAGGGCCCGAAGGGTAGACCGGCGCGGTCGCGCAAGGGTTGCCCTGGCGCGATGGGCGGTCCGCGTCCGACTGTCGGCCGAGGGCGGAAAACACTTATGATTCAGCCACATGCTTTGTCTGGACCGGTCCCCGATGCTGTCTGCCGTACGGCGCTACAAGTCGATGCTCTCCAGCGCCCTGGCGCGTTGTTTCCCGCGTACCACCGCCTACCTGCAGGCCGAGCGCGAGGCTCGCGAAGCCTTGTTGCAGCCGGCCAAGGCCCGCTCCAGGAAGAACGCCGCGAAGGCTCCGGCCAAGGCCGCCGGCAAGCCTGCGAAGGGCGCCGTTCGGGGGACCCCACGCAAGCCCGCTGCCGCCTCGCAGGGCGCGCCGCAGGGAATCTATCCGGCTGCCGCACTGAAGGTCGACGAATCCCAGGAGCGCGCCATGCGCGAGCAGGTGGCGCAGGCCGTGACGCTCGGTGTGGTCCGCCCGCCGTCCGAGGAACAGTGGGCGATGATCCTCTGCCGCCAGCCGCTGGCGCGGATCTTTGCCGGTGCCGGCTCGGGCAAGT
>NZ_JASTWG010000018.1:0-616 GCF_040940205.1 Spiroplasma sp. DGKH1
GATCCGCTGGGTCGTTTCGCCCGGGTCCAGCCTGGCGTGCGCAACCTGGCGATCTCCCAGGCCGCTGCCCCTCATGGTCTGTACTACGCACCGGACCCGTCCTCGCAGATCGCCTGCTCCATCGGCGGCAACGTCGCGGAGAACGCCGGCGGCGTGCATTGCCTGAAGTACGGCCTGACCGTGCACAACCTGTTGCAGGTGGACATCGTGACCCTGGAAGGCGAGCGCCTGAGCCTGGGGTCCAGCGCCCTGGACAGCGCTGGCTTCGACCTGCTGGCGCTGTTCACCGGCTCCGAAGGGCTGCTCGGCGTGGTGGTGGAGGTCACCGTCAGGCTGTTGCCGCGCCCGCCGGTGGCGAAGGTCCTGCTGGCCAGCTTCGACGATGTGGAAAGCGCCGGGCGGGCGGTGGCCGACCTGATCGGTGCCGGCATCGTCCCGGCCGGGCTGGAAATGATGGACAACCTGTCGATCCGCGCCGCCGAGGATTTCATCCACGCCGGTTACCCGGTCGACGCGGCGGCGATCCTGCTCTGCGAACTGGATGGCGTGGAAGCCGACGTGCACGAGGATTGCGAGCGGGTCCGCGAGCTGTTCGAGGCGGCTGGCGCCACCTCGG
>NZ_JASTWG010000003.1:0-195749 GCF_040940205.1 Spiroplasma sp. DGKH1
TTGTAATAAAAAAAAAAAAAAAACTGGCATTTAAGTTTTTTTAAAATTTAAGTTATTTTTTTATGAAAATTATTGATTGAGGAGGTAAAATATGAAAAAGCCACATTTCATTTTAACAAGTATTATTACAGCGATTCCACTATTATTAAACCCCTTTAGTAGTAGTTATAATCACGATAGTTATCGAAATTTAACATATTCACACCTGTATGTTTTGGGAGATAGTTTATCGGATACAGGTGGTCTGGTCGGGGCGGGAACAGATTTTTTTAAAGGAAAATGATTTTTACCCCAAATTAAAGCAATTACTTTTGATAGTCCTTTTTATAACCATGTTTCTTTTAGTAATGGTCCGGTGGCCGTGCAATATTTAGCAGATCAACTTCATTTATCCTTAACTCCGGGTTGAAAATATTCTGCTTTTTGAAATACCGAAACTTTTGAGCAATATGGGAATAATTATGCCATTGGAGGAGCTGATATTGGGGATGTTAACACTTGAACTGGTTATTTTTTTGCCAATCGATTTGAACTGGCCAACCAGTTGCAAACCTTGCTCCTTCAGCATACCATCCAACCCCAGGATTTAATTGTGGTAGAAGGGGGTAATAATGATTTGTTTGCGGCCATTGGGTTAAAAAACAGTTATGAGCAACAAACAATTATTACCACTGCTCTTAGCAGCGAAGAAAAAATTTTAAGAGAGTTAATTGCTAACCATGCTGCCCACATTATTGTAACCAATGTTCCTGATATGGGAAAAACTCCTAGTTATTATCAAACACCATTAGAACAAACAGCCACTAACTTAGCGACTGAGTATAATAATCAGTGAAGTCAAATTATTAATAAATTACAGCACCAGTATCCCCACAAAATTAAAACATATAATCTTTTCAACGCTTTTAATAAATACCGGCAACAATTTGCCGCGCAGGGTTTTAATGTTACAGAAGCTTGTATTAAAGAAAATCTAGTCAGTGTGCTGTACTCGGGACATGTTAAAACAACATATATTAATAATTGTAATCCCCATAATATTAATAATTATTTCTTCTTTGATGATGTTCATCCAACCGCATTAGTGCACAAAATGGTCGGGTTAGATTTATATAATTTGGCTTTAAATTGATAACAAAAAAAGAGTATCTTCTTGGAAGATACTCTTTTTAAATTTAAGTTCTAGTATGTTGTTCTGGTTTGGTCAGCTTCCCGGTATTGGGGAATTGAAATCATATAGTTATCTGAACGTTTTCATAATCCTGCAATAACTTTGACAATTAGATAAATCATAAACATTGTACTAATTAATGACATTGTGAAACGCATAATATTGATAAAGGCTGATCCTGCTCCTTGATTGTTTTGGAAAATACTTGTAAAAATTTCGATTAATTTTAACACCGCAGTGATAATTTGAATAATTAATAAAATTGTTACAATTACCGTATATAAGGTTGAAACAAAACGGTATCATTTTCCTAAACTAGTTTCGGCAATCATGTGGGCCACAGTATTTTGATTGTAAAATCAAGGGACAAATAACAGACTTAACACACTGGCAACCGCTAACACGGCAATGACTGCGGTAAAAACTTGTTTTGGGTTGGCTGGATAGTAGTCCCCAACTTTTGTTCATGAATGGTCGTTGGCACGAGCATAAAAGGCCATAATTGCCACAATACTAAAGATAGCTCCTAATAATCACGATGTTCCTAAGTAACGAACAATTGTGACACGGGCATTTTTAGTTGCTTTAACATCAGTATCTGGTAGTCATGTTAAGGCAAAAGGGGCAAAGAACCCTCCTAAAGATAGCGACAAGACTGCTAAGCTCCATTTATTTGCACATAGTTCTTCATCACTACCTTTCGCGGCATAACGGATTAACCCAATGTTACAAATAATTGTTGAGAATAATGTAAACATAATAGCAATTAAGAAGATTACTTTAAAACTTCCTAAGTCTGAATATGAATTCATTAAAAAGATCTCAGCAGTATTGGGGTCAACATTGTTAAGAGTCCCGTTATTGAACTTATCTAAGTAGTAAAAATAAGCAATGCTCATAATAACTACCCCAATAATTCCAAAAATACTAGAGAAGATAATTCAGAACCTTGTAAAACCAAAACTTCTTGGTTGGCGCATGTTATCACTTTTCCTTTCGTTATCGTTTTTTAGATACAAAATTATTATATCTTATTTTTAGGGAAATCGATATTTTATCAAATTTTGCGAAGGCCCTTTTTAAAGAAATTGCGGTTAAATTTCTGTTTTGAAGCAAGAATTATCAAAAATTGGCAAAATAAAAAGCAATCAATAATTGCTTTTTATTACTTTACACTGGGAAGCACAATTTTAATAAAATCAGTTGCTCCCGTTAACAGGTCACTTGCTGGTTCAGATAAAATTTTAATGAAAAGCACCGGTGAAGTAGTTAAATCTAAGGGTTTTGTCAACTCCTGGTGGTTTTCAAGATATCATGTTCACTTAAAGTCACCAACATTATTATTAATATCATCATAAATTGCCTGGGGCACATACTGCCGAACAACCGCTAAAATTTTATCCGCAAAACTTAAATCCAACTCTTTTTTAGTAACTTGTTGGTAGTTTTGAACCTGAAACTCATCCTTGCTAATGGCGGGGATGGAGTTAATTAGCCCAATGTTAAATTTTGCTTTTAGATTAATGGTTATTATCATGGTTTCATTTTGCCGTTGGTAGGTAATTGTCCCGTCGCTGTGTGCTAATGCTTGGTATAGTTGCAAATTAATTTTAATTTGTAAAATACCATTAACTACATGCAATTTTGATTGGTTAATACCTTCTATAATGGCAATTTTACTATTAGCAGCGGGCGAAGATTGTTGTAATATTTGTGGTCCATCAACTTTCGTTACCGTTGCATCTTTGTTAGGAATAATAATATTTTTAAGAAGATTAATTTGTAACTTACTAAAGGTAAAATTGAAATAATCGGCAATTTGTTCAATACCATAATTGCCTAGATCAATCCCAGTATTATTCGCGTCATAACTTGATTTAAATGAATTTACTAAATCATTGTTACTTTCTTTATTAGCTGGTGTTTTATCATTACAAGCAATGACACTGCTCGTACTTGCTAACATTAAGCCTCCAGCCCCTAAAATCGCTATTAACTTCTTCATTAAATAAATATTCCTCCCTTAAAAACAGAAAAAATAACAAATACTAATTTAGGGATTCAGCTGTCAAATGATAAGATTTATTATTTTTTCTTATTTCCAATGCTAATTAAAATTAGGCAGTAAAACAAGAGATTTCATAATTTAGAAAAAAATTTATTTTATTGGAAAAAAAATCATAATACTTTCGTTTATTATTTTTTAACATTAAAAAACTGGCGGTCAAAATTATCAAAATCTTAAAAAAGAAAGGAAATTTAATTGACAAAAATAGTTGATTTATATAAAATAAAAAAGGTTTAACACAATAAACAAATACATTTTTCGAGTGTTAGCTCAGTTGGGAGAGCGCCTGCCTTACAAGCAGGTGGTCAGCGGTTCAAGTCCGTTACACTCGACCATTTATTGCTGGCTTAGCTCAATCTGGTAGAGCAACTGACTTGTAATCAGTAGGTTGGGAGTTCAATTCTTCTAGCCAGCACCATTAAATGGAGAGGTAGCGAAGTGGTTAAACGCTACTGACTGTAAATCAGTTCCTTCGGGTTCGGGGGTTCGAATCCCTCCCTCTCCACCATTCCATTGGGCTATAGCCAAGCGGTAAGGCAAAGGACTTTGACTCCTTCACGCGCTGGTTCGAATCCAGCTAGCCCAGCCATTTATTTGTTTAATTCTCCTGTTAGCTCAGTTGGTAGAGCAACTGGCTTTTAACCAGTGGGTCAAAGGTTCAAGTCCTTTACAGGAGACCATGTGCCCGAGTGGCGGAATAGGTAGACGCAACGGACTTAAAATCCGTCGGTCTCGCGACTGTGCCGGTTCAAGTCCGGCCTCGGGTACCATTTTTTTAAAAAAATAATTGACTTACGATGTAAATATGGTATATATATTACTAGGTTAATTAAAGATGCGGGTGTAGTTTAATGGTAGAACTTCAGCCTTCCAAGCTGACTGTGAGGGTTCGATTCCCTTCACCCGCTCCATTATTTTTACTTGTTTTGACAAGTTTTTTTTATTTTAAAGGCTAGTTTTATGATAAAATAAAGCAAATATAAAAGAGAAGTAGGAGAAGATCGTGAAAATCATTGATAAGCAAAATAATGCGGAAAATAACACACCCGATGATAATCATTTAGCACCCGAAGTTAAAGAACATCTTGAATTTCAATCAACGCGAACTGTTTTTTGAAAAAGTTTGTTAGCAATTATTGTGGAAGGAATTGCGCCATTTTTTTTGTTATTTTTCTTATCATCTCCCGATTTATCATATGCTGACCATTACGAAGTCGGGGGTGGTATTGGCTTTGGACTATTATATGTGGTGGGAGTTTTTCTCTTAACCGTACTGGGCTTTATTTTAAAATGTCATAAAGCTGACCAGTTTACTTACAACATTACCTTATCATGAACTTTATTTGGCTTTTACTTAACTGGTTACTGGTGAGGGTGAGATAAGGTTTTATACCGTTGTTTAGTGGCAATGGCGTTTTTACTATTTTCTGTTTTCTTTGGAACTTTTATGGCAGTGTGAATTCGTAATATTGCCGAGTATTTAAAAGCAAAACGCGAAGGGCGGGTATTAAACCCCGAAGATGAAATTATTGAAGCTTCTCGCGCCGATTTTGAAGCAGCCCAGACCACAGAAAAAAATCCTCCTGTTAAAGAGTAGGATTTTTTAATTTTTGGTATTTTTCTTCCATAATTTTTAAAAATGCTGCATTATTAGTGTGTTCATACATATAATTAGCTCAATAGATTCATAAGATATTTTGGTAATACATTCAATCTCCAACCCGTTGATATTCTGCAGTTGTTAGATTAAACTGCTCAAACCAGTATTTAATGTCAGCTGGTTGGGTAAGGGTTTCAGAAGCAAAACTAGCAATATCAAACAGGGGATCATTAAGCATTGCATATTCATAGTCAATTAAATATAAACGATTAGCAATGAAAATAAAATTATCGCTTGTTAAATCATTATGACAGAGAACAGGATTCTTAATTGGTTGATATAACGCAGGGTTAACGCGATTTTCTTCCTGGTCTAAATTATAAATCATTTTTTTGATGTGTTGTTTCATGGTTTGTAAAAACTCACGGGGATTAAAGGTTTTAATATTATAATTGTGTACATCCACTTGGTGCAGTTTTTTAATTAGATAACTAACCCGCGTTAAATTACTACGTCCCAGACCTGTTTGTCCCAGGGTTAAACAATTAGGATAATACTTGGTGATAACATAAAAATGATCATCATCATAACCAGTTTCCACAATCTCCAAATTAATATTTTGGTGTTGTAAAGCATTCATGACCTTTATTTCGTTAGCATGGTCTAGAAACACCCGGGTAAAAGGTTGCTCATAACGAACAAAGAATTCACCCCAGCGATAATTAATGTTAGTTAATCCCTTATTTAATTTTTTACCTTGTTCAAATTTCATCTTCTCAACTCTTTTTCTAAAATAATCAATTTTATTATACAATATTATTAATGATTTAAGAGAACCAAAGGAGGAAAGAAACATGCAAGAGATTATTATTGCCACTAATAATGTCAATAAAGTTAAAGAATATCAAGAATTATTTGCACTGTTCAATATTAATGTTAAATCCCTTTTAGATTTTGATTTTATTGGTGAAATTGATGAAACGGGAACAACTTTTGAAGAAAATTCTTTAATTAAAGCTCAATATTTAAGCGAGTTTTTAAAGGTGCCAGTTTTAGCCGATGATTCTGGTTTAGAAATTATTGGATTAAATAATTTTCCGGGAATTTATACAAAAAGATGAGCCGCCCCTATTTTAGATAATAAGATTGTTAATAATTTATT
Source organism: Spiroplasma sp. DGKH1 (assembly GCF_040940205.1). Taxonomy (NCBI): domain Bacteria; kingdom Bacillati; phylum Mycoplasmatota; class Mollicutes; order Entomoplasmatales; family Spiroplasmataceae; genus Spiroplasma; species Spiroplasma sp. DGKH1. The sequence continues at coordinate 6,002 of NZ_JASTWG010000003.1, forward strand.
ATTAGAAAAGTGTAAGGATTTAACGGACCGTAGTGCAAGATCTGTGTGTGCTCTTAGTTATGTTGATAGTCAGCATAATATTGCCAAAACTTTTTTAGGAGTTACCAACGGAGAAATTGTTTTAGAACCCCGTGGGGAAGCTTCTTTTGGTTTTGACTCCATCTTTTTACTACCAGAGTTAAATAAAACTTATAGTGAGTTATCATTGCATGAAAAAAATCAGTATTCACACCGAAGCAAAGCAATCAAACTATTTATGGACTGGTATACCCAAGCAGGAGAACACCATGCCAACAACTAAAAAATTACATATTGTTTTATATGAACCAGAAATTGCCCAAAATGTTGGGGCAATTATTCGGACTTGTGTTGCTGTTAATGCCAAATTACATATCATTGAGCCGTTAGGGTTCTTTTTCGATGAACGGTTTATTACCCGTAGTAGTGCTAATTATATCCATGCTAGTGATTATCAATTATATAATGATTGACAACAATTTTTAACCTTAAATCCTGAGGCACTATTATATTGTTCAACACGTTATGCTAAACAACCCCATAGTGCCATTAATTTTGCGGACCATGATGGACCAATTTATATTATGTTTGGTCGCGAGTCAACGGGGATTCCCCACGAAATTTTACATGATAATTTAGAACGTTGTTTTCGAATTCCAATGCATCCCAATGTCCGCAGTTTAAATGTGGCATCGTCGGTAGGAATTGTTGCGTATGAAGTTATGCGCCAACTAGATTATCCAGATTTATCAAAAGTTGAAATTCAAAAGGGCGCTGATTATTTAAAATAATTTATGCACCGGGGGCATTTTTTTCGCTGTTTTCTAATGATTCCTTTTATAATTCAAGAGTAACAAGCTATTTTAATTAAGAAAGGATGAAAAGAAGTGAACCAAGTAATGTTAGTTGGTCAAGTTGAGGGCCCTTATGAAATTGTTTATGACAAAAAAGAGACAGAACGCAAACTAATGAAATTCTTATTAAAGGTTCAACGACCTTTCAAAAACCGGGAAGGTAATTATGATGAAGATATTGTTAATGTCAAAGTATGAACTAACAATATTGATGATTTAGATGTTAGTTTACGGGATAAAGCAATTATTGCGGTCAAAGGGCGGATTCAGTCTTTTAAAGCAAATAATTTTGATGATGAGAGTTACTACAACGATATTATTGCCGATCGGGTTACCTATTTAACAAGTTTTAATTAAATTAAAATTAATATGCACACCATAATTAAATAGCTTTTTACATTAATCGCTTATCTTTGATAAGTGATTTTTTATTTTTTTAACATTGTCGTTTTTTTTCTTGAATTTATTAAAAAAATATATTATCATTAACACAATATTTTATTGAAGGAGGGTTATTTAATGCTTTGCACTGATCACATTAAAACATTTATTATGCAATGAATTAGTAGCGCTCGTTCAACCAACATGATAATGTGTCGCTAGTTATTTATAATGACCAGATAATATTTAAAACCAAAATAAGAAGATCATCTTTTAGAAAGTAGGTTGATTATTTTGGCAAGAAAAACATCGAAAATTAACAAATTACTAGCTAATCAGGAAGTTAGTTCAGAGATTTTAACTTTAAAACGCGAAGTTTCTTTTAAGGGTCTAATTCCGCTCTTATTATTTGTAATTTTATTTATTATTTCTGGGATTGTGTTGGATTGTTTAAAATACCAAATTTTTTCCAAGCATAATCCGATGGGGTTTTACTTAGTTTTTGCTCCAATTATTATTTTAGTTCCAATTATTATTGGTTTTATTATTATTAATGGTGATTTTAATCTTAAATTAAAAGCCTTTTTAAAAGGTAGCAGTGATCATAATATTTTACTAATGGTTTTTATTTATCTATTATCAGGTATGTTTTCCCAACTAATGACCACCATTGGGGCTTCCAGTGCAATTGGATATTTAGGTTTCAAAATTATTCCGCCAAGTATTCTTGTGGGAGGGGTCTTTATTATTAGTGCGATTATTTCGACCGCGATGGGAACAAGTGTGGGGACCATTGTTGCTTTTGGACCAATTGCTTTTGGAATGGCCAAGGAAGCCCACATTAACCCCGCAATGATTGGGGGCGCTTTATTATGTGGAGCAATGTTTGGTGATGATTTATCATTAATTTCCGATACTGCCATTGCTTCTTGTCGTACCCAAGATGTGGAGCCACGGAAACGTTTTCTGGTTAATTTTAAAATTTTATTAATTCCGGCAGTAATTGCCATTGTCCTTTATTTTACCTTAACATATCTAAAAGATGCCCAGTCCCATGCGCAAACTTGAATTTGGTGAAAAGCATTATTAACGATTTTGCCCTTCATTATTGTTCTAATTAGTGCACTAGCTGGTATTAACGTGTTTATTGTTTTAATCCTTGGAACAATAATGGCCTTAATTATTGGGTTTAGTTTAAACCAATTTAATTATTGAACCCTTCCTAATAGTAGTGACTTAACCACTAATTATTTACCAAATTTAACTCCCGCGCTAATGAGTAACGGTAGTTTTGATCCTCATGGTCACTTGCTAAGCGGTGTTGATAAATTCTTAGTGGCGATTGATGCCATGAAAAATGGGATGATTAATATGAACGAAATTATTTTCTTAGCATTATTTACCGGAGGATTAGCCGGGTTAAGTGAATTATCCGGGGGAGTTGAATGAGCAATTCAAAAAATTAACAAAGCAATTAAAGGAAAAAAGAGTGCCCAATTTGGAATTGCAATGTTAACGAGTGTTAGTGACATTGCCTTAGCAAATAATACGATTGCAATTATTATTGCGGGACCGGTCGCCAAAAAAATCCGGGAAACTCACCAGTTAAATAAGAATAAAATTGCTGCTTTTGTTTCAATCTTTCCCGCGGTATTTCAAGGTTTAATTCCGTATGGGGCCCAAATGTTAATGTTAGTAGGGCTTGCTAATTCGTATGTTGATGCTTCTACTCCTGCCATTTCTTTTCTCGATGTTTGGGCTTATAGTTGATATTTATATTTATTATTTGCCTTTGCGATGTTATTTATTATTTTTAGTTCTTGAGAGCGTATCTTAACATATCCCTTCGGAACTAAGTTTAAACAATTTTGGTTAAAAATCTTGCGAATTAAGAAAAAACAACAAGCTAACACGGAAGCAGACTCTAAAAAAAGCAATCCTAATGACTAAGGGTGCTTTTTTATTTGACAAAAACCCTTAATTTTAAGGGCAATTTAAATAATTAATAAAAAAAGTAAAAAAAATTAAATTTTTTGCAAAAAACACTTGCAAAAAACTCAACATTTTATATACTTATTAAGGTGTTCGATAAGCTTAATAAAAATAATGCAGAATTATAATTTATTAGTATAAAATGCTTACCAAATGTACAAAAAAGTTAATTAAAATTGTGAAAAAGTTTAAAAAAAATGTTGACAATAATTACTAAATTTTGTATGATTTGTAAGGTGTTTTATAGAGACACTAACAAACATGAACGATCTTTGAAAACTAAACATAACAATTATGATATACATTTAATCAATGATTATATCCGTCATTAAAGCTAGGAAAAAATAATTATTTTACATGAGAGTTTGATCCTGGCTCAGGATGAACGCTGGCGGCATGCCTAATACATGCAAGTCGAACGGGGTGCTTGCACCCAGTGGCGAACGGGTGAGTAACACGTATCTAATCTACCCATTAGCGGGGGATAACAGTTGGAAACGACTGCTAATACCGCATGATATCTTTGGAGGCATCTTTGAAGGTTGAAAGGTCCGTTTGGACCACTAATGGATGAGGGTGCGGCGTATTAGCTTGTTGGTGGGGTAATGGCCTACCAAGGCGATGATACGTAGCCGACCTGAGAGGGTGATCGGCCACATCGGGACTGAGACACGGCCCGAACTCCTACGGGAGGCAGCAGTAGGGAATTTTTCACAATGGGCGAAAGCCTGATGGAGCAATGCCGCGTGACTGAAGACGGTCTTCGGATTGTAAAGGTCTGTTGTAAGGGAAGAACAGCAAATATAGGAAATGCTATTTGTTTGACGGTACCTTACCAGAAAGCCACGGCTAACTATGTGCCAGCAGCCGCGGTAATACATAGGTGGCAAGCGTTATCCGGATTTATTGGGCGTAAAGCGTGCGCAGACGGTTTAGCAAGTTTGGGGTTAAAGACTGGGGCTCAACTCCAGTTCGCCTTGAAAACTGTTAGACTAGAGTGTAGGAGAGGTTGATGGAATTCCATGTGTAGCGGTGAAATGCGTAGATATATGGAGGAACACCAGTGGCGAAGGCGGTCAACTGGCCTATCACTGACGTTTAGGCACGAAAGCGTGGGGAGCAAATAGGATTAGATACCCTAGTAGTCCACGCCGTAAACGATGAGTACTAAGTGTCGGACTAAGTTCGGTGCTGCAGCTAACGCATTAAGTACTCCGCCTGAGTAGTATGCTCGCAAGAGTGAAACTCAAAGGAATTGACGGGGACCCGCACAAGCGGTGGAGCATGTGGTTTAATTCGAAGCAACGCGAAGAACCTTACCAAGGCTTGACATCCAGTGCAAAGCTGTAGAGATACAGTAGAGGTTAACATTGAGACAGGTGGTGCATGGTTGTCGTCAGCTCGTGCCGTGAGGTGTTTGGTTAAGTCCAGTAACGAGCGCAACCCTTGTCGTTAGTTACTCCATTAAGTTGAGATACTCTAACGAGACTGCTAGTGTAAGCTAGAGGAAGGTGGGGATGACGTCAAATCATCATGCCCCTTATGTCTTGGGCTACACACGTGCTACAATGGCCGGTACAAACAGTTGCGATCTCGCAAGAGGGAGCTAATCTGAAAAAGCCGGTCTCAGTTCGGATTGAGGGCTGCAACTCGCCCTCATGAAGTCGGAATCGCTAGTAATCGCGGATCAGCAATGCCGCGGTGAATACGTTCTCGGGTCTTGTACACACCGCCCGTCACACCATGAGAGTTGGTAATGCCAGAAGTCGGTATCCTAACCGTAAGGAGGGAGCTGCCCAAGGCAGGACTGATGATTAGGGTGAAGTCGTAACAAGGTATCCGTACCGGAAGGTGCGGATGGATCACCTCCTTTCTATGGAGTTTAAATACTTCTAAGTATTAAGGCTTTAGTGATGTGTTATGTTTAGTTTTGAGAGGTTAGTTCTCTCAGATAGTAAGAAAATCAATACTCGTCAAACAGTATTTTTAAATTACTATGAATTGTTCTTTGAAAACTGGATAATAGACATCTAGTTATATAAATTTATTTATATAACAAATTAACAATCAAATTTCTGTTATTTTTAAAATTAACTTTTAAAACTGAAATTTCACAGTTATTTATTTGTAAATGATTCTCAAAACAAAAAAACCTTTGGTTATTTAAACCAATTGATTGATCAAATTTGAAGTTACAAAGGGCGTATGGTGAATGCCTTGGGAATAGGAGACGATGAAGGACGCGACTACCTGCGATAAGGTTCGGGGAGCTGGAAGTAAGCTTTGATCCGGACATTTCCGAATGGGGAAACCCGGTGAGATTAATCTCTCATCATCCTATAATGAATACATAGTTATAGTGAAGGTATACCTAGGGAATTGAAACATCTCAGTACCTAGAGGAAAAGAAAGCGAATGCGATTCTCTCAGTAGCGGCGAGCGAAAGGGGAACAGCCCAAACCAGATTTATCTGGGGTTGTAGGACCATGTTAGTAGAGTTACAAAACTTGTTTATAGTAGAAATGGTTGGGAAACCATGCCACAGAGGGTGATAGTCCCGTATACGAAATAAACAAGTCTCGAAATGGGATCCTGAGTACGGCGAGACACGTGAAATCTTGTCGGAATCCACGCGGACCACCGCGTAAGGCTAAATACTACCTATTCACCGATAGTGAACCAGTACCGTGAGGGAAAGGTGAAAAGCACCCCGGGAGGGGAGTGAAATAGTACCTGAAACCATATGCCTACAAGAAGTCGGAGCCCGTTAATGGGTGACGGCGTGCCTTTTGTAGAATGAGCCGGCGAGTTACGATTGCATGCAAGGTTAAGTGGAAGACACGGAGCCGTAGTGAAAGCGAGCCTTAATAGGGCGTTTAGTATGTAGTCGTAGACCCGAAACCAGGTGATCTAGCCATGAGCAGGTTGAAGTTAAGGTAACACTTGATGGAGGACCGAACCAACGTTCGTTGAAAAGACCGTGGATGACTTGTGGCTAGGGGTGAAATTCCAATCGAACCTGGAGATAGCTGGTTCTCCCCGATATAGCTTTAGGGCTAGCGTCGAGGTTAGCGTAATGGAGGTAGAGCACTAAATGTATGATGGCCCCACCTAGGGGTACTGAATGCAATTAAACTCCGAATGCCATTATTGTATACTCGGCAGTCAGTACATGGGTGATAAGGTCCATGCACGTAAGGGAAACAGCCCAGATCATCAGCTAAGGTCCCAAAATTTATGCTAAGTGTGTAAGGATGTGAAGTCGCTTAGACAGCTAGGAGGTTGGCTTAGAAGCAGCCACCCTTTAAAGAGTGCGTAACAGCTCACTAGTCGAGTAACTTTGCGCCGAAAATGTACCGGGGCTAAGCATAATACCGAAGCTATGGGTTTTGTATAGCAATATACAGGGCGGTAGGGGAGCGTTCTAACAGGGATGAAGGTAGACCGTGAGGACTGCTGGACTGGTTAGAAGTGAGAATGCCGGCATGAGTAACGTTTGGAAGTGAGAATCTTCCATGCCGTTTGACCAAGGTTTCCTGGGCAAGGTTCGTCCACCCAGGGTTAGTCAGGACCTAAGGCGAGGCCGAAAGGCGTAGTCGATGGACAACAGGTTGATATTCCTGTACCACCATATTGAGCGATGGAGTGACGGAGAAGGCTAGTATATCCCGGTTATTGGATTCCGGGCTAAGCACAAAGAGGGTAAGGTTGGCAAATCCGCCTTGCATTAACCTTGAAGTGTGATGGGGAGTGAACGGTTCGCCTAGTAGCGAAGTATATGACGCCACGCTTCCAAGAAAAACTTCTAGCACTATCTTTATGGTGCCTGTACCTAGAACGAACACACGTGGTCAAGGAGAGAATCCTAAGGCAAGCGAGATAACTGTAGCTAAGGAACTCTGCAAAATAACCCCGTAAGTTAGCGAGAAGGGGTGCTCATAGCAATATGAGCCGCAGTGAAGAGGAAGGGGCAACTGTTTAGCAAAAACACAGCTCTCTGCTAAGTCGTAAGACGACGTATAGGGGGTGACGCCTGCCCAGTGCTGGAAGGTTAAGGGGATTTGTTAGCCGCAAGGCGAAGCTTTGAACCGAAGCCCCAGTGAACGGCGGCCGTAACTATAACGGTCCTAAGGTAGCGAAATTCCTTGTCAGGTAAGTTCTGACCCGCACGAAAGGCGTAATGATCCCTTCGCTGTCTCGGCTGCAGACTCGGTGAAATTTTAGTACCTGTGAAGATGCAGGTTACCCGCAACTAGACGGAAAGACCCCATGGAGCTTTACTATAGCTTGATATTGGGTTTTGGTATAGCATGTATAGGATAGGTGGGAGACTTTGAAGTAGCGACGCTAGTTGTTATGGAGTCATCCTTGGAATACCACCCTTGTTATATTGAAATCCTAACCTAGATCTGTAAGCCAGATCAGAGACAGTGTCAGGTGGGTAGTTTGACTGGGGCGGTCGCCTCCTAAAGTGTAACGGAGGCGCCCAATGGTACCCTCAGTATGGTCGGAAATCATACATAGAGCGCAAAGGTAGAAGGGTGCTTGACTGTGAGACTTACAAGTCGAACAGGAGCGAAAGCTGGGCTTAGTGATCCGGCGGTCCCGTGTGGAAGGGCCGTCGCTCAACGGATAAAAGTTACCCTGGGGATAACAGGCTGATCTCCCCCAAGAGTTCACATCGACGGGGAGGTTTGGCACCTCGATGTCGGCTCATCGCATCCTGGAGCTGAAGTCGGTTCCAAGGGTTGGGCTGTTCGCCCATTAAAGCGGTACGCGAGCTGGGTTCAGAACGTCGTGAGACAGTTTGGTCCCTATCTGTTGTGGGCGTAGGAAGTTTGAGAAGATCTGTCCCTAGTACGAGAGGACCGGGATGGACACACCTCTGGTGCTCCAGTTGTCACGCCAGTGGCACAGCTGGGTAGCTATGTGTGGAAATGATAATCGCTGAAGGCATCTAAGCGAGAAGCATACTTCAAGATGAGACTTCCCATCCTTCGTGGAGTAAGACCCCTTGAAGACGACAAGGTTGATAGGTTGGGTGTGTAAGCACGGTGACGTGTTCAGCTAACCAATACTAATAGGTCGAGGACTTCAATGAAGAACTCATTTACAAAGTTTAGAAATGTCTATTATCTAGTTTTGAGGGGATAATTCCGCTCAGCAAATTTAATCTGGTGTCTATGGCATAGTGGTCACACCTGTTCCCATCCCGAACACAGAAGTTAAGCACTATTACGCCGACGATAGCTTTCGAGTGAAAATAGGGCGATGCCAGGTTATTTAAAAAATGAATCTAAGTTAATTAGATTCATTTTTTTATTGGTTTTTATTAATAAATAATAAAATTTAAGAGTTCTCAGGGGCATAGTTTTCTTTGGTAATATAAACATTAAAGAAAATTTCAATCGGTTCAAACCCAATTTTTTTATAAACGGGATAACCATCAGTTGTGGCAATTAATCCGGCATTATGATAACCATGTTTTTTTGCTAAGGTTAATAAGTAATTTAACATTTTGGTTGCTAACCCTTGACGTTGAAAATCAGCATGGGTTGCAATATCATCAATGATTGCCAAATTATTTTGGAAATATAAGTGCCCGGTGGCCGCTGGTAAGCCATTTTGATAGAGGATTACCAGGTGACTAATATTATCTTGTTGGTTCAGTTTTAATAAGGTGGGGTACTTTGTGAGATCAATTAACGAAAGTTCAAAGGCGTTTTCAATAACCTTGCGAAAATCTGCAACCGCCGCTGGGGTGGTTACTTTGGTAAAAACCAGATCGGGATGAGAATCATAAGTTCTTTCATGATATTCATCTAAGTTAATAATCATTCCTAAGTCTGTTTCATGGTAGTGTAATCCAATGGCGGTCATAAATTGCTTTTCTTCTGCACTATTATTTTTACTAATTGTACACCATGTAAAAGCTAAGTCTTGCTCTAAATAAGGTTTCACAATTTCTTGCGCGGCCTTTTTTTGGTCAGGAGTTGTAATTTCCCCACTCATGACAATGTTTAGATTACTGGGGGCATTAATTGAAGAAACATAATGAAATTTGTTTGTTAAATCAATTTTAACTTTTTGTTGACCACCATTATGATCAGGATCAGTTGTATAAGCAATAAAGTTTTCGACTAGTTCATCATATTTAGGATCATTAAATTTTAACATTGTTGATATTCTCACTTTCTTTCCTTTTATTATATCATTGATTAAATTAGGAAAATAATAAAATGATGCTAACGATTTGCAGAACAACTATATTTATTAATTAATTCACTAAAAACTTCATTAATGTAATTTTCTAATAAATTAAAATGAAATTGCGGATCATTTCTTTCCACTTGAAATAATTGGTTAACTTTATTAGTAATTTCTTTTTGTTCTTGCTGAAATTTTTTAACATTCATTGGTAAGAAGTCAAATCAGTGATTAGTATTAATATTTCTAGCAAACCAGTTATTTCCTTTTTGTTGGGAGATTAAAATTTTATTGGTTTGGAACAATTCAAAAGCAATTTCTGTTGCTTTTAACTTAAAATCGTAAAATTGGTGTATTAGTCGTTCATAAATATTATATTTGTCGGTAATTAGGTCAATCTTCATCCTTAGTTCTTGATTAACTGAATTTTTTTTGATAAGTTCTATTTGATGCGTGTTAAAATGTGATTTTATTTTTTCTAAGTGCTTTATTTCCTTGTGATAATTTTCGGTTAAAACATTATGATAACTTTTTCTAAGATATTCCAGGTATTGTTCTTTACAACGAAAAAAAGAAGTTGTTAAAGAAAAATATTTAGTAAATTGAGTTTTAATTTCTTCCGTAATTGTTAATGCTAATTGGTTAACTTTAAAGTTGTTGAAATATTCAATAATATAATTATTTTCTTTTGGTTGTCATAATTTTCTAAAACCCTGTAAAATATCATACAAACTATCATCAAGATGTAATTTTTGTAGAAATAAATTATTCATTCTAAGATGAGCACTATATTTTTTTGTTAATGTTTTTTGCCCATAATAATTACTGATCGCTGTCTTTAAATGGCAAGTATACATATTAATATATAATAATCAGTTCGTAATTTTCGCTTGGAATTTGTTGTCATCTATTATTATAGATTCGTTATTAGTAGATAGATTATTACTAATCTCAACTAATTTCTCATATATTTCTAATAATTGTAAATAATCAATGTCATTCATTTTGGCATTAATTTTTGATGGTAAAATATCCTCAGTACTTTTAAGAAAATAAAAAGTATACTTATTTAAAAATAGCATAAATAGAGTACGAACTTTAATTGCTAAATTATCATTAGCGATTTTTTTATTAGATATTAAATATGTGTATATTTGCGCTTCTTCATTCAAATAATTAACATGGGTTGTTTGCTTAGCCTTTAATTTTTTAATTTCTTCTTTTAATCTTTTCAATTCATTTTTATAAATATTCTGTAAGTCTTCTAATTTCTTCTTTTCGTTAAATAATTCTTTTAATTGTTGCGGACTACTATTATAAGCCATCTGAACTTCTAGCGCTTTTAATTCTTTCTTTAATTGATCTATTTCTTTATCATTAATTTCTTTTCACTGTTTTTGTTTTGCTGCTAATTCAAATAAATGCTGATCATATTTTTGCTGTCAATTTGTAATTTCTCGGTCCGAAAAAGTAAGGGTAAATTTGTATTTGACTTCATTGGGGTCAATAATCTTATTTTGTACAATGTTAGTGGAGGGAGTTTTAAGATATTGAATTATTTTCCCACCATTAATATTTGTTTCTCTGCGAATAACGCTATTTTTGTTACTCATTATTTAAAGTTTCCTTTCAAATTTAAAATAAAAAACCAAAAGTAATCTAGAACTTTTGGCTTTTTAAAAACTCTTTATTAATTTTGGTTTCGTTTATATTATAAAGATAAGTCACAAGGATTTAACAATAAAATAACTTATTTTTTAAACTTTTTTTAGTTTAAGAAAAATAAAAAACCAAAAGATGTTATCATCTTTTGGCAGTAGCTAGGTTATTTTTTAACAATTTTAACCATATCTTTTTGTTCACGACGAACTTTTGAAAAGAATAATGAATGTGGATCTGAAGTATCTCTTTTTCCCACAAACATTCCAACTGTCACAATTTGAGTTTTAGTATCCATTAGGCCGTGAGCTTCTAAAATTTGCCCAACATGTAAATGACTAAATCCATCAGTTGGGGTAACATCTAATCCAATTTCATTAGCTGCTAAAATTGCGGTTCCTAATGAAACATAAGCTTGTTGTTTTGATCATGCTGTCATATCATAATTATTTCCATCAATTGTAATTCTAACTCCTTGTAAGTATTGGGGAATTAATTGTTTATAACCTTCTGGAAATTCACGACTAATTCTTTCTTCTAACAATTTATTGCGCAAGATTTCTTCTTTATCAGAGATTCAAATAAATAAGGCACTTGATTGTTTTAGAGCTGGTTGTTCATACCAAGCATCAAATAATTCTTCTTTAATTGGTGAATCATTTGTTAAAACAACAATGTGATAAGGTTCAACCCCAAACGAACTGGGTGCTAAACGAATAGCTTCCACAATAGTGTTAATTTGTTCATCTGTTAATTTATAATCTGGAATATATCTTTTAGCTGTTCGTCTTTCTGCTAATATTTTAACTACTTTACTTTCCATGTTATCCTCCCAAAATAACAAAATAGTTATCAAAATTTTTGCCTTTTATTATTTAGATAATTATTTTGTATTAATTTAATTTTTTAAATTAATACTTATATTAAATAATAAATTTATGGATTTATCAATAATATTAAGGAAATCTTTTTAAATATTTAGAAAAATATTGTATTTTAGATATTTTAATTTAAAATAAAAAATACGAAACATAATGATTCTTTTTCATTAACTGTTTCTATATTAATTATCAATTTATTATTTTAAAAAAGTATTAAAATGATGAAAGGATGATAAATATATGAAAAAGTTATTAGCAATTTTAGGGGCTGTTGGTTTAACAGCAACCGGAGCATCATCAGTTGTTGCTTGTGATAATCATGATAATAAAGCAGAAAAGAAAAACGACAATATTAAACCAGGGCCAAAACCAACCCCAGTTAATCCTAATCCAACTTATAGTGATCAAGATTATACTAGATTAGCGCAGGGAATAATTGGATTAAATTTTTTTGATACGAAGGATAATCTAAGCAACCCGCCTTTGTTTAAAAATACATCTTTTATAATGCGCACTAAAATTGATTTTGAGCCTACTACTGAGCAGTCAGCGGCAATTGTAAAATCTTTTGGGAAGAATTTTGACATAATTCAATGGATAACATCATTGGAACAAGAATATAAAAAATTAGCTACTGCCTTACATATTAATAAAACTTATGAAGAGCAACTTAAGACTGATGTTTGAGATTTTGATAACATTACTATTGATACTTTAAGTAATAGTAATAAATATCAATTTACCCATAAATCAGATGTGACGGGAATCATATGAAATATTAGTATTAAGTTAAGTCGTAAAGATTCGAGTGATGGAAAAATATATTCAACTGATTTTAATAGTGCTGGTGATATGAATTTTGTTGATATTCCGAAAAAATCTTAAAAATTAAAAAATCTAAATTTTAATATTTAGATTTTTTATTTAATAAATTAACTTTTTTCTAAATTATGAAAGTTATTGTTTTTTAATGGAATTAAATTAAGATTTTTTTAAGAAACAATTATCTTTTTGTTGTTTCAATAGCAATTAATACAACAAATAAGAAACAAACTATAATATTTAAAACTTTGCCACGAGAAAGGAAGATTAATATGAAAAAGTTATTAACAATTTTTGGTGCGGTAGGTTTAACAGCAACCGGAGCAAGTAGTCTTGTTGCTTGTCACCACAAAAAGGTAACAACACCAAAACCCGATCCCCAACCCACCAATATTACTTATGATTATGAAAAATTAAGTGATCTTGCAGTTTATTTATGTTTTTTTCAATATGACCAAACTACTAAAAAGTTTACTTTACGTCATGGTGATTTAAAAGAGCAAAAAATTTTCTTATTACAAGATTCCCAAGCAATTAGTGAAAAAATTTGAAAAGTTTTAGGGACTAAGGAATTTATGTTAAGTAAATTGATTTATTATTTTTCTGATAAAATCACTGCTTTTTTTGCAAAATTAGGGATTGCTCTTCAAACTATTGCTGGTCAGCAGGTATTTTCATTAGAAAATTTAGAAATTTTTGAATTTTCGCCATCCACAATGGTAATGACTGATAATTCCCATCCTAATAATGTTAATCTTAATTGAAATCTAAAATTTTTATTAAAACATCAAGATCACCAATTATCTTTAAATACTGCGGGGAGTTGTATCATCCCTTTTGTAGTCTTAGAGATTTTACTTAATAAGTAGTTTAAAAGAGGAGGACAGGAAAAATGAAAAAAATAATTACTATTTTAGGATCATTTGGATTGGTTGTTACTAGTACCAGCAATATTATAGCTTGCCACGATGAAAACAAAAATCAGTCAAATGACCAAACCAATGACAAGATTAATTATGATTATGATATTTTAAGTACCTTAGCTCTTAATTTATGCTTTTTTGCTTATAATCAGAATAATCAAAAATTTAAGTTACAAACGGGGCCATTAACTTATGAAATATGTAAAATTAGTCAGCCCACTGAAGAAATAACCAAAGCAATTTGAAAAGAAGTCGGTAATCAAAATTTTGATTTTAATAAATTAATTTATTTATTTATTTATTGATAAAGCGAGTACTCTATTTAAAAAAATAAATATTGGTAAAGCAAATGATGGGTTGATTGATTATTTTCCCCTAAAAAGTTTACAAATTTATGATTTTGCTACTAGTGTCATTACAAAAGAAACTGTTAAAAATTTAAAACATCTAAAAATAACATGGGATTTACAGTTAATCTTACGGCAAGGTGATACATATTTTCCGTATCAAAGCCAAGGTGAATGCTTAATTCCCCCAACCGCATTAGAATTTTTAACAAACTATTAAGTTAAGAAAAATTCTATCAAGATGGTAGGATTTTTAATAATTTTAGTTATTAAAACTAATATTTTCTGCAAATTTTAGTTAAAAATCTCATTTTTTTGAAAAAAAATAGTTAACCATTTCAATTTTTATTTTTTTTGCTATAATATGTATATTCTATGTAATATAAGGTAATTAATAGAGAAAAGTGAGGAATTAGTCGATGGCAGTAAAACGAAGCATGACAACAGCTAGTTTAGATGTATCTGATTTAATTGAGCAAATTATTCAAGATGGGAAAGATTTAAAAACCAAAGAAGAGGTTAAAGCAATCAAAGAACAACAAGCTCGTGAAGAATGAATTAAAAAAAATAATGAAGCTTGTATTGCTCAACAAAAAAAATGAGAAGAAAAAATTGCGATAGCAAAAGCAAAATCAGAAAAAGAAGCTTTAAAAGAAAAAGAAGCTAGCAAAGTTGATGAAGCAAAAATCCAGTTGTTAGAACAAAAACGCAAAGAAGAAATTGCTAAAAATAATGCTTTAGTTGAAGAAAGAGCGAAAAAAAGAGCTCGTGAATACAATATTTCCCGAGTTAAATCAGCAATGCGTGATCGTAAACTAGTTTTATCAAAAGAATCATGAGCAAAAGAATCACAACGATGATATAAATTACTTGAACAAGTAAGCAAATAATCTAAAAGAACTTCTGGACAAGAGTTCTTTTTTTAATTTGTAAATTTTTATCCAATAAAAATAATAAAAATGATTGAAAAATAAATAAATTAAAGTATAATATAATCTTTAAATTTTAGTCATTTTCGGATATAATTAACATAGATTGATATTGGAGAAGTGCATGTCTATGAAGAGTAACGAAATTAAAATTTTAAAAATTAAACCCATTAAGGAAACTACAAACGCTGTCAGTAATTCTGACCAACCATTAGTGGTTGGTAATCATCCAAATAGTCATTTTTTAAACCAATCTTCTGTTTTTACTGCAACTGGCCCAATTCCAACTCCTGTTAACCAATCAGAACCATTAACATTTCATAATCGCGAAGTTAAAATTAACTTAGATAATCCGAACGCCATTAATATTTTAAAAAAACAAGCTAACCATTTAGAACAAGAGCAGTTAAATTTTTACCAACGTGTTAATAAAATTCAAGATGTTTTTGATGAAGCCGCCTTTGATAAAAATGATGAGTATTTAAAAAATTTTAACCAGGATAATAAAGCACCAGTTAACTTAAATTCCAACCTTGGAAAGCAGGCCCCAAAAACTGAACAACCACCAATTGACCAAGCTAATCTGCGAGAACAAGCACGGATGGTTGCTAAAAAAATCCTTGCAAAAGAACAAGCAACTAACCAAGCTGTTAAATTAAAATCCGAAGCGTTTGCCAAGGTAAAGCAACCAGCTCCTAATTTATTTAAACCTCCAGTTCCTAGCCCTCGAATGAAAGAGGTTAAATATAGTGAAAGTTCCAATGATCTTGACCCGGAAGTTAGTAAACACCCTGCTCATGAACCAACACCAGTGTTAAATAATTCTACAGTTTTAACTTCCCCCATCGTCAAAGAAAAAGAACAGGGATTGGATTTGCAAATTACAAAACCAAATTATTATGCGCAAGCAGATGTAATGGAATGAGATCCTAGTAAACGACCAAATTTAAACAGTAACCCTCCGGTTGAAAAAGTTGAAAAACCAGCAATTTTAACCCAACAAGCTTTTAAAAGTGAACTTGCAAAGATAAAAGAACAGGAACCACCACCAGCTAATCCAAATAAACCACTTGAATTTAGTAATTTTTATAGCCGGTTATTTAATGATGAAGCGGCTGACTTATTTACCGGCGATCCTGAGCCAACGGCACCAAAATCATTTCGTCGGATTAAAGTTAAGACAAAAAATAATAATCCAGCCACTAGCAAACCTCCTAGCCATTCTGGAGGAGTTGTGAATAAAACAATTTATGAAACATCAGCCGCTTTTAACCATAATTTTAAAATTAAACGCTTAGCAAATGGTCGGCAAAAAATAAAACGAGTTACCAAAACTCCAAACTTAATGTGAAATAGTCCAATCTTATTATTTAGCCGAGCTAGTTTACTTTTGGGGTTTATAATGTTACTAATTTTAACCCTTGTTTGAGATAGTTGACGTGAAGCAAGTAGTTTTGATTTATATACTTTTTTTAAACAAGCCGGTGCTGATGTTAGTTTTTTAAGTGATCAGAGTAGTTATTGAACTGCCAACCGAATTTTTTTAATGATTGTGTTAGCAATTTACTTAGCACTCGCAATTATTCCGTTGGTAAGTATTAATCATCAAAAAAGTTTAGTATATGTTATTTTACCAATTAACATCCTAGCAATTCTTTTTATGTTAGTAATTTATATTTATGGTTATGCGTATTGGGATGCTAATTTTGAACCAGTACGTTGTATCTTTCAATGGTTAAGTTTATTTTTCTTAATGTTAGCAGTGGGAAGTTTTATTCTTGCCATGCGAAATTTAAAATTCCAGTAAAAACTAGGTTTATTTCATTTTAAACTTAGTTTTTTTATTGTAAAATAATATTGCTAAATTTTATTAAAAAGGGGAATCACCACAATGGAAAAAGTTGTTGTTGGTTTATCGGGGGGTGTTGACTCTTCGGTAAGCTTATATTTATTGAAAAAAGCTGGATATCAAGTTAGTGCCTTATTTATGCGAAATTGGGATAGTAATTTAAATAATGATATTTTAGGACATAAAGTTCTCACGAGTTCTATTTGTCCCCAAGAAATTGATTATAATGATGCGCAAACAGTGGCAAAAGAACTAGGGGTTGAAATAAACCGGGTCGATTTTATCAAAGAGTATTGAGATTATGTCTTTACTTATTTTTTACGTGAATATCAAAATGGCCGTACCCCCAATCCTGATATTTTATGTAATAAATATATTAAATTTAATTATTTTTTAAAGTATGCCTTAGATAACATTAAAGCTGATAAAATTGCGATGGGTCATTATGCCCGAGTTCGTTTTAACCCAATATTACAAGAATATCAATTATTACGTGGACTTGATGCTAATAAAGACCAAACTTATTTTTTATGTCAACTAAATCAACAACAGTTATCAAAAACATTATTTCCAATTGGGGAACTAACAAAGGATGAAGTGCGAAAAATTGCGGATGAACAACATTTAGCAACCGCCCACAAGAAAGATTCAACGGGAATCTGCTTTATTGGTGAACGAAATTTTAAACAATTCTTAGAAAACTATATTCCAAACCAACCAGGTGATATTGTTGATATTGAGACTAATGAGATTGTTGGCCGTCATACGGGTGTAATGTATTATACAATTGGTCAACGTAAAGGTTTGAACCTGGGGGGAATGGATGAACGCTATTTTACCGTTGGTAAAAATATTAAAGATAATATTTTATATGTTAGCAAGGGGAGTGAAGATAAGTGATTATTTTCAACCGGTTGTTTAGTTAGTGATCTTAACTGAATCAATCGCTTACCAGCGCAAAAATTTAGTTGCACAGCAAAATTCCGTTATCGTCAACAAGACATCCCAGTGCAAGTTGAAGTCTTACCAAATAACCAAGCATTAGTTAGTTTTGCCACAAAAGTTAAAGCAATAACTCCTGGCCAAGAAGCAGTTTTTTATGATGGGGAAGTTTGTTTAGGAGGAGGAATTATTAACGAAGCTTATTTAAATGGTCAAAAACTATGGTATTTATAAAAGGAGAAAAGAATAGGAATGGAAGTAATTCGGGGGTATTTAAAACTAATTGTGTTTGAAGCCAAGAATGGTTATCGGATTTGTAAATTTCAGTTAGAAAAGGATAAATCACATTTTATTTTTATTAAAGGTTTTTTAAGTAGTTTACAACCTGATCATTTATATGAACTAACTGGTGAATTTGTAACCTTAGAAAAATATGGTCAAAACTTTGAAGTTAAAAAAATTGTTAAGATTGAACCGCAGGGACAAGATGAAGTTTTACGTTATTTAGCTAGTGATTTATTTCCCACCATTGGTCCAAAAACAGCCCAAACTATTATTGATTATTACCAAGATAATGTGATTAGCAAAATCAAAGCGGATTTTGATAGTTTGCGCAATGTTCCGGGATTAACACCCAAACAAATTGCCATTATTAAAGATACTTTTGCTAATATGAATAAAGATGATGAGTTAATCCATTTCTTTAATAGTAATAACTTATCATTACAAGTGCTATCCTTATTAAAAACAAAGTATGATGTTGATCAGATTATGGCAATCTTTGCCAAAGATCCTTATTCATTATTGTTAAAAGATAATATTAGTTTTAAAACAATTGATAAGATTTATTTAACTTTTACCAAAACTCCAACTTCAAATATCCGAATTGGCTATTATGCTTGATATTATGCAAAAGAATTTTGTAACACGACTGGTGACACTTATCTTGACTTGCCAACCTTATCAAAAATTTTGGAAAAACATTTATCCGAACTAACCAAGGAAATTATTTTAGCGGGGTTAATGTTTGCTAAACAAATTGGGATTTTAATTTTTAAGGATGAAAAAATTTATGTCAGTGATATTTATCATAGTGAACTTGATATTGCACACATGTTAGTTAATTTAAACCAACCAACTAATTTTACCCAGGAACGGATTAGTGAATTACTAACTAGTTTTAATCATGGGGTAATTTATAATGCCCAACAAGAAAAAGCATTACGGCTAAGTTTAACCACTAACTTTTTAACTATTTTTGGGGGACCAGGAACCGGAAAAACCACCGTGGTCGATGGTATTGTGCGCTTATTACGTCGTGCTTATCCTCAGGATAAAATTATTCTTGCAGCGCCCACGGGAAAAGCCGCCAAGCGGTTACGAGAAAAAACAAACCAAAAAGCCGTGACAATTCATAAAATGTTAAAGTATGACCCTGTTGTTAACCAGTTTTTTTATAATAGTGCCAACCCGTTAGAATATGATATTTTAATTATTGATGAAGTAAGTATGGTTGATAGTTTATTATTAGCAGCCATTGCTAAAGCTAGTTTAAAGTTGAAAAAATTAATTTTAATTGGTGATCCCAACCAACTCCCATCGGTTGCTTGTGGTGATGTCTTACAAGATATTATTCAAAGTGATGTTTTTGATGTTGTTAAATTAGATGAAGTTTATCGTCAGACTGAGGGAAATGATATTTTAGAACTAAGTTATGCAATTCAAAATGATAATTTTGACTATAACTTGTTTAATAAAGCGGATGTTAAATTTTATGAAAATACTGATCCCCAAGAAATCCTGCGCCAAATTAAAAATAAGTACCAAGAAATTTTAACGCAAGAGGATAATGATCACCATCAAATTCAAGTCTTATCACCAATGTATAATGGTAACTTAGGGATTAATATTTTAAATGAATATCTCCAAGCAAATTTAAATCCGGATTATGGGCAACCAACTTGTAAGGTTGGGCACCGGCTTTTTAAAGTTGGTGATAAGGTAATGCAGTTAAAAAACCGGCCAGATTTAGAAATTTATAACGGTGATGTTGGCATTATTGTAGATATTAAAAAAGACCAGAATTTAAACCCGGTCATCTTAGTTGAATATGATGAAAGTATTGTTGAATATAATAAAGAACTATATTATGATATTACCTTAGCCTATGCTTGTAGTGTACATAAATTACAAGGTAGTGAATATAACCATATTTTATTTGTGGTAACGCGCTCTTTTTGAATTATGCTACAGCGCAATTTAATTTATACAGCCATTTCCCGTGCTAAACATCAATTATATTTATTTGGGGATAGTCAGGCCTTTATTTATGGGGTGAATAATTTACCAAAAAAACGAAAAACAACTTTAACTGAAACCATTAAGAAATTTTATTAAAATATGTAAAGGAGTTAATAATGAGTATTTTACATCTTGAAAATTTAACCCATAGTAATGGGGGAAAATTA
Source organism: Spiroplasma sp. DGKH1 (assembly GCF_040940205.1). Classification (NCBI taxonomy): domain Bacteria; kingdom Bacillati; phylum Mycoplasmatota; class Mollicutes; order Entomoplasmatales; family Spiroplasmataceae; genus Spiroplasma; species Spiroplasma sp. DGKH1. Next base: position 26,274 of record NZ_JASTWG010000003.1, read on the forward strand.
TTATATAAGAATGCCGAGTTAAAAATTAATAAGGGTGAGCATATTGCTTTAGTTGGTCCTAATGGGGCTGGTAAAACTACCTTACTAAATATTATTGCCCATAAAATTACTCCCGACCAGGGGGTTATTAACTTGCATCCCCGGTTAAAAATGGGTTACTTAGACCAGCACCAAGCTGTTGATTTAACTTTAACTGTTGACCAATATTTAAAAGAAACTTATCAAGAGCTGTATAATATTGAAAATAAGATTACAAAACTATATGAAGGAATGGCAACTGATTATCAGGAAGCAGATTTAGTCAAAGCGTTAAAATTACAAGAATACTTAGATAAAAATGATTTTGAAACAATTAATAAAAAAGTTCGCAGTTTAGTTGACGGTCTTGGGATTGATCCCACCTTATTAAACCACCCACTAGGTTCTTTATCGGGAGGTCAACGGGGGAAAGTTTTGCTAGCAAAATTATTATTACAAGAAGATGACTTTTTATTATTGGATGAACCAACTAACTTTTTAGACTTAACCCAAGTTGAATGGTTAGCAAAGTTTTTACAAAATTATAATAGTGCTTTTTTACTGGTGTCCCATGATCGTGATTTTATTAATAAAACTTGTAAAATTATTTATGCTATTGAAAACTATACTTTAAATCGTTATGTTGGTAACTTTGCTAAGTATCAAGAACAAAGCCAATTACGAATTGAACAATATGAAAAAGAACGCAAAGGACAAGAAAAGGTAATTAAAAAGTTAGAAACTTTTATTGCTAAAAATGCAGCGCGAGTATCGACCGCGCGAATGGCTCAATCACGCAAAAAGCAATTGGACAAGATGGAAATCTTAGAGAAACAAGAAAAATTAACAAAACCAAAATTTAATTTTAAATATAAGCGCCCAGCCACCGCTGTTATTATTAAAGCAGCTAATTTAACAATTGGTTATCAATTACCCTTAATTAAAAATTTAACTTTTGAAATTCGCGAGGGTGAAAAATGTATTGTCAAAGGGCGGAACGGAATTGGAAAAACTACTTTTTTAAATACAATTGCCCACCAGATTCCACCGTTAGCGGGCGAAGTTATCTTAGGGGCCAATGTCCAGGTTGCTTATTTTAAACAAACTGAAAAAATTAGTGACCTGACCCCGATTGAATATTTAAAGAAAATTAGTCCAGATTTAGATGATAAAATCATTCGGACAACTTTGGCAAACTTTGGTTTAAAAACTACGCTAATGCATAATAAAATGGCAAAATTATCCGGGGGCGAACAAACAAAAACTCGGTTGGCTGGGCTATCCTTAACCCCTTGTAGTTTATTAATTCTTGATGAACCAACCAATCACATTGATATTTTAGCCAAGGAAGCTTTGCTAGAAGCAATTGAAGCCTTCCCTGGAACCGTTTTGATTACTACCCATGATATTAACTTCAGCACTAATTGAGCAAATAAAATTCTGGACTTTGAAGAATTACAATAATAATGGCAACGCAAAATTTTTATTTTTATGTTTTATTATGTGCTGATAATACTTTATATGCTGGTTATACTGTTGATTTACAAGCGCGGGTTGATAAACACAACGCGGGGTTGGGAGCAAAATATACCAAAATTACTACTCGTCGTCCTGTCCAGTTAATTCATGCTGAACAATATCCCACTAAGTCATTGGCGATGCAACAAGAATATGCTTTTAAACAATTAACTCGCCGGGAAAAAAACCAGTATTTACAAACACATCCTAATATTTTAAAAGATTGCAGTTAAAAAGATCAATTCTAAAGCGAATTGATCTTTTTAATTCATTTGATAAACATCTAACAAATGGCTAGTATAAAACTCATTTAATGCTTCTCAATTTAAACCTTTTAAATAATCAGGAGTTAATAACCACTGACTAAAGCCTTCAGCAAATAATTCTTCATTCCCACCATCTTGGTTACCACCCCGACCATAACCAGATTGAATAAAGGACCAGGCTGCTAATTTTTGTTGAACTGGATAGTCATCACTAATTCCCACTTTAGCACCAAGATATTCAACCAGTGCATCACCGGGACGGAATTTATAAAATAGCATTGGATTGCCATCACTAGGATTTTGATAAACAATATCTTCGAGGTGGGGAACTGTTTGGGGGTCAATAATATTTGGATCAAAATTATTAAGATAATAACGGGAAGGGGGTGCGAGACCCGCATATTGGGAAATAGTATGTCCCATTTCATGAACTAGCGTACCAGCAATTGACTGGTTACTTCAATAACCAATGTCATATTGTTGTTGTGCTAGTTTTAAACTAGCACTTTGGGGACCTAACATCATTCCTTGGATTCCTCCCATTTGTCATAAGGCAAACCCGGTGGCGGCCACAACATTGGGATTACTCATTGTGGTCCCACTCATTAATTCATACAATAATTTATTAATGACATTTTGACCGTATACCTTAGTAATAATATTAAAAAAGGTTAAGATTTGGTTTGCAAACTCTTCTTTTTCTTGACTAGTTAGTTTTAATCCCGCTAAATTTGTTGCATTGTCAATTAACCCTTGAAAGTCTAAAGAATAAGGCGCATTTAATGGATGAATCGCATTAGCTAAGGTTGGAATATCGCCATAAAAACTAGTAGTTGTTAATTGATGAAAACGATTAATACTGTCCGGGCTTGCTTGGTAAAGCATGTTACTTTCACAAGCATTAACAAATTGTTGGTCTGCAGTGGTTAATCGTGATAAACTAATTTTTTGTTGTTGGCGAATATGAAAACCATCCTGGGGATTTGTTAATTGTCATCATAATTTACCCCGCCCCGCACGATCATCAACAATTTTTGTTGGTTGATGATCCTTGTAAAGCAAACAGGCACTGTACTGGGCACCAGATGGTTTTTTATCCCACCAATGGGATAATAGATGACAAGATACTAAGGTTGTTGGTAAGGGGAGAATGATTGTTAATGAAGTTAAAAAAGTTAATAACTTTTTCATGGTGATAGAGTTTCCTTTCTAGGTGTTAATAGCTATTCGACAAGGGAATAATAATTGTTTTAATTGTAATGGAATAAAAAAAAAAAAAAAAGTCTTTTTGTCAAAAATTTTGTTTTCTTTTTTGACTTTTTTGAATGTATGTTAAAATTATTATAAGTAAGATAATTATTGATAAGAATTATTGGGAATAAGAATAATAATATTGTTAATTTAGAAAATATTTGGGGGCCGAGGATGAATGATGTGCAAAAACAATGGATAATAAAAATAAAAAAATTAAAACTCGTTATAAAAAGTACTTAGTATTAAAAGAATTTCATGAAAAAACAAAGGCCTTCCAATTATATATTAATGAAAAGAAAGTATTCTTTAAGAGTCATTATCGATCAATTTTAGTTCGCTTTTTATTTTACTTGTTAGGAGTTTATATTTTTGGGTTGGCAAATGCCTTATATATGGACTTAAACTTAGGGGTTGTCAATGAAGACTTGCTAGTTTTTTCATTAGCTGCTGATATTTGAGTAAAAGGAGGCAGTAATATTGCTGAGTATTATTCAATTTCGCTATTAATTATTTATACTTGTTTTTGACTAGTCGTTGTTCTTTTTAAAACAATTAAAATTTTTCAATTTAAGAAACAAAAAATCTTAACTTTAAATATTATTTTTGATGAAATTATTAAAATTATTCTAGATTTAATTCCAGTTTTCTTATGGCCCTTAGCAGTGGAACTTAATATTTGAATTGTTAATCCCGATTGAAATATTAAACCAATTGATCCAACTAATATGACTGGCAATGAGGCTATCTGAAATGAATGAGTACGAAGTTGAATTTTATGAGCTAGTTACTTAGCCTTTTGTTTGGGGTTAGGAATTATTGTGGCTACCAAAATGCTCCCGGGACCTTATAATGGGTTATCATCAGAATTATCGCAAATTACCCGTTTACCATATCCGGCCTGTCGGATTATTGTTGATAGTATGTTAATTGTCTTAGGTGTTGGGTTATTATTTCTGGGCAATTATCCTTTACAAGAGCGCTTAAACCATCTATACTCGTGGATTAGCTATGCTACCATCTTAATGGCATTTTTCTCGGGGCCAGTGATTGCCTTAATTTTAACCTTCTTTAATAATTACATTCGTTTAGAATTATTAGATATTGATAAAAAATTATACCAAAAATTACGCAGAGAAGTTTTACGAGAATTTAAAATGATGAATACTAATAATAAAAAACAAAAAATTAAATGACGAATTTTACAAGATGAAATTTTTGCCAAATATAATGCGTTAATTAAAGATAACTTTTTATCAGAAAATCGGGATGCTAAAATTATTGATCTTCCAATTAAATAACTCATTTTTGGTTGGCGAAAAGCACTTAATAGTTTATAATTAGGAGAGATTTAATAATTGCCATTGATATTAATTACCAAGAAAGGAAAAAGATATGATTAATGTAAATGACTTTAAACCAGGGGTGACTTTCCAATATGAAGGTAATATTTATGTTGTAATTGAAGCCCAACATTCAAAATCAGGGCGGGGACAAGCCCATGTTAAAACTAAAGCCAAGAATTTACGCACCGGGGCTACTACTTCGATTACCTTTACAGGTGGTGATAAGGTTGAAAAAGCAATGATTGATAAAGTTGAGATGCAATACCTCTATGATGATGGGGTTAACCTAGTTTTTATGGACAGTCAAACTTATGACCAAGTTGAAATTCCGACTGAACGCTTAACTTGAGAAAAAAACTTTTTCAAAGAAGGGGTAACTGCTAGTGTTACCAAATATGAAGGAGAAGTCTTAGGAGTTCTTCTTCCTGATAAAATTGATTTACAAGTTATTGAAGCAGAAGCGGCCGTGAAGGGTGATACTTCTTCGGGAGCAATGAAAAAAGCCATTGTGGAAACTGGCTGGGAATTACAAGTTCCCTTGTTTATTAAAGAAGGGGAAATCATTAGTATTAATACCAGTGATGGTAAATATGCGGGTCGCGCATAATTAAGGAGTTTGAAATGATGGATAATAATACTTTATTATTAATTGATAAGAATTATCGCGGTAATTTAAATGTTAGTTTATTAGTGATTCGGAAAATTGTTTCATATGCTTTACGGGATATGACTGAACAGTTCTTTGCTGATCAAATTAAGTGTCGAATTTATGAAGATAACTTCTTACACATTTTTGTAAGTGGAAAGGTTTTACAAGCTGAAAACTTACCAGTCTTAGCCCAAGAATTATATGATGCAATTAAAAAAGAATTAGATTATACTTTAAAAATTAAACCAAAAAATATTAATATTAACTTTCATCATTAAGATAGCCATTCCCCCGGGAGTGGTTTTTTATTTTTTGTATACAAAAAATAATTAGTGTATAATAAACGTATTAGCATACAAATAACGAAAAAACTACGATGTTAAGGAATGAAACGATGATGTTATGGACCACTATTTTTACGTCTTTTAATGGCTTAATTTTATCTTGGATATTTATTGTGACAGTCTTTTTTGTATTGACTGAACAGTTTTTTCGTGCGTTTCGCTTGTTTTTACACCGGTTATTAGCCAAAATGCCCAATTTATCAAAACACAAAAAGTTTTTTGGTAGTATTATTTTTCAAAACATCTGTGGGGTTGGTTATTTAATTGGTTCTTTAATTTTTATCTTTTATTTATATTTACTACTAGAACATAATGCTTTAATTAAATTACTAATCATCCATTTCTTAGTTAACATGTACTGAAATTTAAAAGACCTGGGAATTTTCAATACTAGTTTTTATACTGTTTTGATAATTGGAGCAGTTGAATTAATAATATTCTTAATTATTCAACTATTTAATTTTATGTATTTTCTGCTTTTAAACCTCTGAAAATTTTTACTAGACAAACTAATTTTTGTTAACAACTATTTAGGAATTAAGTGAGAACACCACCAATCATTTTTTAATGTCTATGCCAATTTAAAAAGCCAAAAAAGTAAAAATATTGCAACAGCTACTGATTATTGAAAACAAATTTTAATTAATTAAATAATAAAAATTCCAAGAAAAAGCTATTTTGAAATCACAACAACCTAATATTTCCAAAAATTGAATCAGTAAAACCCTGAACAAAGAATAAATGAAAAAACTATTGAACTTAAAACAAAATATTGTTTTAAAAGGAGTGCTGAGGAAGATGATTAATAATCAACCAATTATTAAGCTTCTTTGTTCAAATTGTAAAAAAAGATATTATCGTTTTATTAAGCAAATTAAAAATAATGATCTTTACTGAAATAACAAAGAGGATTTAATTTTTTTAAAAGTTGAGTGAGATTATACTAAACAACGAATTACTGATTTGGATTTATTACTATATTTTGAATGCAACGGGGAAAATGCGGGCTTATTTCAAAAGTCGCAATTAGAAAATAATCCATATATTAAAAAGATATCATGAACAGAAGGCTTAATTGTTTTACCAATTAGTATTTTAAGAACTTTTTTAACAAAAAACTCCCGCAAAAAATTTAGTTGTCAGGGTAAACCGCCAAGTAACGCTGACAATCTGAACAAAATTGTTAGCATTAATTTTCCTGAACAAGACCGTCATGAACACATCTTTCCAGGGCCAGGTTATAAACTGGCAAAAGTAAGATGATTGGCAACTAATAGTTTTAATAACCGTTCGGGAAAATATTATTTGATTTTGATTTTGATCTTAATTCTAACAATTTGTTATGATTATTCTCTCCTGGCGATTTAACGAGCGGCCATTTTTGAAGAAAACAGCAAAAAAAATAAAAATCTATAATTATTTTCAAAAAAATTGTTAATTTTATTTGCATTATTGTTATTTTTGGTTATAATAAAAAGCATATTATTTTGAAAAAAATAGTAGAATTTTTCTTAATAGTAATGTTATTTATAATATTTTTATATTAAGAATGTTGGTGTAAGCGAGAATAATACAATTGGAAAGGAGTAAAAAAGTTTTTTATGGTTAAACAAAAAAAAGAAACTAAGAAATTTAGTTTAGCTGATTTTGTCTGACTGGGATTTAACTATACTGTTGGAATCGGGTTTATTGGAAACTTTGCCATTCTTTCAAATATTAACCATCCAGATTCAATTGGAATCCACGTGATTTGGTTATTCGCCGTCGAAGGATTAATTGCCGGGATTTGTGCTTGAGCATTTGCAAAAATGGCGAGAGTTCACCATTCCGATAACAACGGGGCATCATATATTTATGTGCGAACTAGTTTTGGGAAGTTCTGAGGAATTTTTATTGCTTTTATGCAATATATTTCATTACCATTTTTAATTACAATTCAAGTTATGATGTTAATTCGTGGTACTTTTGGGGCCGACTGAATTTCAACAGTTAACCCGGATGGCAGTGTAACAGTACCGTGGTATGCTGCGGACTGGGGGGCATTTGGTGATTTATGATTAGATTTAATCGGGATTGTAATTTACATGTCAGCTGCATTAGTAATTTTTGGTGGAATGAAATTATATAAAAAATTAGCAAGTGGAACCGGAATTATTAAATGAATTACTGCCGGGTTCTTAATTTTGGCGGGGTTAGTATTAGCTTGTCAAAATGGGGGGGACAATTTAAGTTATTGGTCGCAAAATAGTAAGTTCTCATTAGGAGGATTTGTAAAGGCCTTTAATTCATGTTTCTTCTTCTTTGCCGGATTTGAGGTTTTCTCAACTGCCGGACGGAATATTTCCAAACCGGAAAAAAATATTAGCCGGGGAATTATTCTAATTATGTTAATTAGTACAATTTTCTATATTGTAATTTCAATTATCTTCTTTGCCGCTTTTAATGAATTTGTGCAAAATATGAACATGGGAAGTTGAAACAAGTTCTCCAATAAGGTCATATTATACGGCGGACCGATTATCATGATCTTAAGTGCCTTCGCCTTAAAGATGAACGTCGCGATGCAGAACGCCTTATATGGAGGAACGAGTTTACAACCATTATCCAAAGAAGGGTTTTTACCCGATCGTCTTCGAAAATTAAACAAAGATGGGTTGCCAGTGCGGGCAAGTTTATTAAACTTAACAATTACCGCCTTGATGATCTTTATTTGGTTAGCAATCCCTGATATTGTTAAGGGGGCTTCGTTAACTCATCAATTTGGGTTTATGTGTACTGTTGAAGAAGCAATGACTTATAAACAACCATTTGATATTTCTTCTTTAACCGAAGCTTCTTCGGCAATTACCATCTTTATTTATGGAATGGTTGTCGCGGTTACGTTAAAATTAGCAGCAACGAAAAAAGTTAAAATGCAAGTGTGAGAGTGAATAGCATTCCCAATTATTATTGTAATCTTAGCGTTTGCCTTTGTATGGCACTACTACTCATTAATTAATGGGGTGGTAACTGCCAAGGGTGATGAATTTGAAAGCCATTTAATTGGAGCTGTGATTGAACTTGCCTTTGTTGGAAGTTCCGCTGGGTTTGGAACATTATGGTACTTTACATACTATCGTCACAAATACTTGAAAAGAATGCAAACTCGTCCCGAGTTACAAGCAAAATTGGATGCTGAATTTGAAGTGGTGGATGATTGAAAATATACTTCCAAAGAAATTCGGAATGAATTACGAAGTTATCTAGTTCGAAATCAAGCCTTACATGCCGGAGTGGACAATCCTAATCGTCAGGATGCTCTCCATATGCTTGAGGAATTAAACATTATCTTTGATCGTTATAATGAATTAGAAGCCGCGGAAGATTCCGAAGTCCATGAAGATTAGCAAAAACTGTAACATAAATAATACATATTATAGTATTATTTATGTTTTTTTATTTTTGGCTAAGAATAGCTGTTAATTTTGCTTAGAAAGTCTAAATTAGACCATTTGATAATTTTATAAAAATTACCCTAATTTGCAAGAATTATTCCTAATTTTTTTAAAACTTTCTGGGTATTAACCTAGACAAACTTTTTAGAAGTGATATATTAAATATTGTGTACTAAATAATTTAATTAAGAGAGGAAGAAAATTATGAAAGGATATCTAGATACTGTTCAGGCCGAGTTTAGAGAACGTGTTTTTAGTAGCAGAAAAAGGGTCATTAAGTTTGTCGCAATTTGTTTTGTTCCTTTTTTGTATGCTTTTATTTGTATTTGAGCATTCTGAAACCCGATTCCCCAAATTGGTTCGGCCCCAATGGCAATTATTAACAACGATAAACCGGTGGTGTTAATTGCCGGAAAATCAGTTGATGGTAATTTAGCGCTGGGAGCTGGCCAATACTATACTGATGCTGGGGGTACACAAGTACCAATTACAATTGACACGGACTGAAATAGTATTCCCAATGGTACTAAAATAACAACAACTAGTGGGACTGTAATTGAAAAAGCAGCAACCACAATTCATAGTAAAGCGGGAGTTGTTGATGATTTAGTGTCATCGTGAGAAAAAAATAAAGTACCAAATATTTCTTATAACAAAGACCAGGATAAATTTAGGGTCAAAGTTAATGACAACATGGAATTAACTAATTTGAAATATTTAAGTGGCAAAGCCGCTGCCAACATTGCTAGTCAAAATAGCGATGGGTCATGAAATGTTAAAGACCAAGATAAATACTGAGTACAGTTACAAATGCCAGAAAATTTAACTGGTGACTTAATTGGCTATATTGACGCCACGCTGCGTGAAATTGCTGGCAAATCAACGCCAGATCAAAAAAGTCCCACTGATTTTATTAATGATTTAAAACATAGTGGTATTAACTTTTGATCAACTTATAAACATAACTTTTTATTTGGACAATTTATGTATATTTTTAATGAATTTAAAAGTAGTTTACTAGTTGATTTAGGTCCGGAAGTTTTACAAACAACAATTCAGTTATTATTAGAAAAAGAATTAAATGATGTGAAAGCTAACATGTTATTTAAAGCACCAATAACAGTTAATGAACAATTAACCATAGCTGGTCATGGTTCAACAACTGCCAAAACGGTTGATTTTAACATTATTCAAGACCAGGAATATGTTATTCGTAACCAGGAAATGCTTGGCGCAATTAAAGCAAAATATCCAAGTTGAACTTTACCAAGTTTAACTTTAGAAGGAACAACCGGAACGGATATTACCCAAGACTGACAACCAGATGGTTTTTTAAGTCAAATTGCTAATTTATGAAATACCTTAATGAGTGGTGACACTGGTAATTTATTAGCAACTGCCTTAGCACCTAAACTTTCCGAAAAATTAACTGCGGCATTACCAACCGGCTTAGGAAGTTTAGCCATTGATGCGGATGGAGTGAAAAAACTATTCGGATCAGCAGGAAATATTGCGGGATTATTAGAACAAGAGGGGGCTATTATTCCTAATACTGCTTATAATTTCCCAATTTCTGGAAAAGGAGCAGTTAGTGTTGTTGTTAAAAATTATAAAGATTTAATTACGATGGGAACAAAAATGGGGTCCTTTAGTAAAATGGGCTTAGTAAGTTTACTAGGGGATGGTAAACCAAGTAAAACGCCACAAAATGCTTATGTGCTAGCCTTTGGTGATCTTAACAACCCCGCTAAGGGAACGTTTATTGGTAATTTCCAAACAAATATTGATGTCTTATCACAATTAATTTTAGGTGGTAACGTCGCTGGGGACAATACGGTTGCTAGCCAAGCAGGGGATTTATTATCAGCGTTAGGTGGAGGAATTAATTCCTTATTATTCCCTGATTTAGGGGGCATTATGCAAACCAATATTGTGGGAAGTGACTTTAATCCTTATGGAATTGGGTTGGGGCAATTCTTCTTATGTATTGGGTTATGAGTAGGGACTCTAATGCAAACATTTGTCTTTGACCGCGCTAAAAGAGTTAAAACAGCCGGACCATTTGCCTGATATTTAGGTAAAACAACCTTAATGTTAGTAACGGCTTGAATTCAATGTACAATCTTAATGTTAACAGTCTATGGTTTAGGATGATCAATGATTGGACCAACTTTTGGCTTAGTTTATTTATGAATGATGTTTACCGTCACCGTCTTTGTTATTATTGAACAGGCCTTATGGTTTAGTTTACGGGACGAAACGATCGGGAAGTTCTTATGTGTGATCTTATTGATTATTAACTTATCATCGGGATGAGGAACATTCCCAACCTTTATGCAAGCAGGGTTCTTTGATGTAATCAGTTACTTAGCACCATATACTTATTCAATTCATGCCCAAGGAGCCATCATTTACAGTATTGGAATTGTTGGTTCAAACTGAACGGATGCTTCGTATGTTCTGCAACAATTTGCAATTTTACTAGTTTGAATTGTTGGTTTCCTAGCAATTGGGTTAGGGGTTTCAATTCAACGGAACCGGGAAATGTTCTACGGAACCCACAATAGTAAAAAATTAGCAACAATTTTAGTGGAAGAGCATTTAGAACAATATGTTAATCCAAAAACGAACCGAGCAATGTGATCAAAATTACCATTCATGGAAATGGATAAAATTCGCGAAAAAGTTAATGCGCGTTATCCCGAAGAAGGGCAATTTAAATGATACCAAGCTTGAAAAGCAAAACATCATCCGGAACATCCAGCCAAAGCTTCGGCCAGTGATGAAGAAATTATGCGTCGGAATGATTAACCCGCAAAAAGTTTAGCCAGAAAGGTTAAACTTTTTTTATTCTATGTTAAAATAAAAAAGGTTTTATCTTATTAATTTAAAAATGTAAAGGAGGAAGATGGTTTGGAACACGGGGGAAAAAACCATGCTGTGAAACTAGTGTCAATTGCCGGGGGAACCGCGAGTGGGAAAACAACAGTGGCAACCAAAATTGCCCATATTTTAAAAGGACAAAAAATTGTTTACTTAACAATGGATAATTACTATAAAGACTGACCCGACTTAACTTTTGACCAACGCAAGTTAATTAATTATGATCATCCTGATTCAATTGACATTGAATTGCTTGTGGACCATATTAATAAACTAAAAAATAATGAACCAATTGACCGTCCGATTTATGATTTTACTTTACACCAGCGAACAACTGAAACTGTTCATATTGCCGAAGCAGATGTGATTATGTTAGATGGGATTTTAGCCTTAGCAATTGAACAAATTCGCCAGTTAGCAAATATTAAAATTTTTATTAAGACTGAGGATGATATTCGTTTTATTCGCCGCTTAATGCGCGATATTAACGAACGGGGTCGGAGCATTGACAGTGTCATTAACCAGTATTTAACAACGGTGAAACCAATGCATGAGTATTTTGTTGAACCAAGTATTAAATATGCGGATATTATTGTCCCGTATTATGAAGCAAATGAAATTGCAATTGACATGATTGCCACTAAAATTAAGTCATTATTAAAAAAGAAAGCAATTTTTTAGGGAAAACAACTAAAATTAATGGAAAAATAAGACATTATTTAAGATTAATGTTATAATATTGGTTGTTAAAAATAATAAAGGAGTGAACATTCAAATGAGTATTAATGAAGAAATTTTATTAACTAAGGAAGGGATGGAAGAATTAAAAGCGGAGTTAAATAATTTAATTAATGTCGTCCGCCCCGCGGTAATTGAAGAGTTAAAAGAAGCCCGTGCCCAGGGAGACCTTTCCGAAAATGCTGATTACGATGCTGCTCGTAACCGCCAAGCAGAAGTGGAAGGACGGATTAAAGAAATTGAAGCTTTTTTAACAAAAGCAAAAGAAATTAAAGAAGTTAAATCAAAAACTGGGGTTATAAAATTAGGAAGCAAAGTTAGTTTTACTAATTTAGCCATTAACAAGAACTTTGAAATTAAAATTGTCGGAGCGGTCGAAGCCAACCCCTTTGAAAACACGGTTTCTAATGAGTCACCAATTGCTAAAGCAATTATTGGGAAAAAAGTTGGCGATACTGTTGAAATTAAGGGTATTCAAACTCCTTATAAAATAAGTATTAATAATGTTGAATAATTATTTTAACGAATAATTATTTTTTTATTTTTACAAGGAAAACCCCTCACCATTTGTTAAATAAGAAGTAGAAAGGACAGGTGATTATGATGCAAAAATTATCTAGTCAACAAACCATTCTTTTGAAAGGTGGTGCTCTCAGTGGTGCTTTCTTAACCGGAATTGCCGCGCTTGTAAATGCTTGTACCAATTCGGTTGGTAATTTAGTTTCGAGCGGGGTTGGTGCTTATTTAGCAATTAAAAATGATGCTCGTTGTGAAGGCAGCTACAAAGCACCCAATGGAAATGCTTTAACCTGATCAGATAAAAATAGTGCGGTCAATAATAGCCACCATGATTTACTATTTGTCTAGAAAGGAAGTTACCAATGCAAAAATTATCCATCTCAGCAACGCAAAATATTAAAGGGGGCTTTTTTTGAATGTTAATTCCCTTAATAATGTCGTGCGTTGGGACCTTAGCCCAAGTGGGGGCCCAAATTAGTAGTACTGTTATTCAACAAAAACAACAAAAATTATTACAACAACACCAAACTGCTCAACGGCAAAACCAAACAGCAATGGAACACGAGTTACAAATGATTAATAATTTTTTATTAACTTAAACCTTAATTTTACTGGGTTTTTAAGAGCAATAAATTTATCAATTCATCACCATATTTATTTCCATAAAAATTTAAAAAACAGAAAGGAATTAATTATTGTAATCAATAATTTAATCATAATTAGTTCTGTTTTTCAAGAAGAAAATTTTGTTTTTTGTTTTTTTTATTAAAGATATTGCTAAAAAAGTCATTTTAAGATAAAATATATCTAGTTGTATTTCGCAGGGGAAACAAACCTTGTGTAAGGCACAACATAGGAAATTAGTTATAAGGGAAAATTGAGGTGAAGATATGATTGGAGTTATTTCAACTGCGTATTTCACGATGAAAGACAAACACAGCATTAAGACTATTAAAAAGTATTGGTGAAAAAACTGTGTGATCCAACATCTAAAATACCATGGGAAAACTTTTATTATTGCAACTGTAGGTTATGGAAAAGCTAATGCAGCGATGGCAATAACTTACTTATTAGAAAAATACCCAGGATTACAAACAATTATCAATATTGACTTAGCGTTATCAACAAATGATAAACATGATACTGCTGATACGACAATTTCAACAAAATTTATTTATCGTGATGCTGATTTAACAGTATTTAAAGACATTAAATATGGACAAATTGTTAATGAACCAGAATCATTCCAATTTGATGGTGAATTTGCCAAAGTTATTAAAGACTTTAAATTAGGATTAACTGAAGGGGTTACTGGAACAGCTGATATGTTGATCTATAACTCAAAACAATTTAAAGAAATGGTTGACAAATATGGTCATACTATTGATGTGATTGATACTGAAGCAGGAGCAATCGCCCAAGTAGCAAAAAAATCAAGTATTAATTACTTAGCATTAAAAATTATTTATAACAATGCATTATCACCATGAGATAATGATCCATTACATAAATTTAAAATGTATGAAACAGTTAATACTTTAAAATACTTATTAAGAAGATTATTCAACTTATTAAGTTCACGTTACATTATTGACTTATCACAATCATCAGCAGATGATTTAGATTCAATTAACGAATTATTTGAAATTAAACATGATGATTGAATTAAATTATTCAAACCAAATACTCATAAAGTATTATCAGGATTTGGACCATCATTAATGTTAGTTGATAAACAAGAAAAATCACCAGTTGCGTTAGACATTATTCAAGTTATGAAGAATAAAGTTAAAGACAACGAAGGACCAAGTAAAGTTATTTTAGGAGAAGATGAATGAAAAAATGCTCCTAAAAAATGATTACGTAAATTATTATTCTTAGAACAAGTTCGTGTTAATGATGATGAATTATTATGAAATAAATCAGCTAAATATGATTTAAACACTGAAAAATTATATAAAGTGGAAACCGTGGCTAACGAAATTGCCGCTGCTATTGCGGAAAAAGCCCAAGATAAATCATCATACACATATAACGGAGCTACTGTTCCTCAAAAATACTTATTAGTTAATTGTGATGCTAGAATTTCATTCTACATTACTCATAACCAATCACATGAGTTTGTTGAAGACAAACACTTTGGTAGTCAATTAGTAAGTAACGAATTTGTTAAATACTTAAACGAAGCGTTAAAAGATGTTGATTCACCATACCAACAAGTTGTAATTTACATGACAGTACCAGCATTGGATTACCGTAAAATTCCAATCTTTATTCCTTCAACAAAAGGTGCAAGTCGTGGAATTAAATTTGGAAACCTAAACCAAAGATTACAAAGAGATTACACTGTGGTTGATATTACAAGAAATGACTATGACCCAATCAAAGTTGGTTCATTCAAAGTAACTATTCGTTTAAAAAGTGAGTAATTAATTTTTAAAAACAATCGATAAGATTGTTTTTTTATTTTAAAAAGGTGTTATAATTATCAACGTATAAAATTTAAAAATGACACCAGATAATTGGATGAAAAGTTTAGAAGGTAAGGAAATGGACAATAAATCTGAGACAACAGAAATAACGCGAAAAACTAGAAATCGTGAGCGGATTACAAGAAGAGAGTTTAACCTCCGTTTTAAAGAATATTTTAAGTCGCGCCGATTTCGGGACTATACTTATATTGTATTAGCTGCTTTAGTGGGAGTTATTGCTTATGATTATTTCATTGCTTCCACAACTAGTAACGGGATTACCCCCAGTGGAGTTGCGGCGATCGCGCGGGGGATCGCTGTTAATATTTGAAGTGAACCTGAACAATTAACAATGCAAACCGGAATGTATTGAGTATTTTATTTTTGTATTAATTTTCCCTTATTTGTGTTTGGCGTTATTAAAGTGGGGTGACGGTTTTCAATCCGCACCATTGTGTATATTATTTTACAGAATGGTTTCCACTTTGCCTTAGCTTACATTCCGTTTATTAATCCAAGTAGTTTTCACTTTATTGTTGATTATGCTAATTTAGACTTATACCAAAATTCCGGGGGAATGTATCAAATTTGATTATTTGTCTTTGCTGGAGCGGCCGGGTTATTAAATGGAGTGGCCTATGGTTTATTATATAAAGGTGGCAGTTCATCGGCGGGAACTGATTTTGTTTTAGCATATTATTCTGTTAAGCATAAAAAATCAATTGCTAATTATAATCGGATTATTAATTATTTTATTGTAATTATTATGGTTTTAATCCACACGTTATTAATGAGTCGCCAAGCCTTAACCGAAGTTTACTTTGGAACAAATTGACGGAACCATGTCAACGAAATTTGAGCCAATGGCAATGGTTTAGACCCAAGTAATTTTGATGAAATTAATGGTTTTTATGGTGATGCTTTAATTACTTATAAAATTAAATACTTCTTTGGTCCTGTTCTTTTTGCGTCATATTTATTTGTGATCGTTCAATCAATTGTAACGGATTTAATCTTCCCCAAATTTAAATACCGTAGTTTAATGATTGTAACTTCAAAAGGTGATGCTATTGTCGCTGGACTCCAATTTATTAAATATTCTAATGACATTATTCGGATTCCGGTTCGGGATAATATTGCCGGTCAATATGTTAATAACGAAGTTTTAATTTGTTCAACCTCCTTATTAGAATATAAATATGTAAAGGCTGCGATTATGGTGTCGGATCCCGATGCCAAAATCTTGTCCCATAAACTCGACAAGTTAATTGGTAATTTCTCAATTTCCAAATACTAAAAAACTGGTTAACGACCAGTTTTTTCATTTATTAAATTAAACCACACCAAGGCTTTTTGTAAAGTGACATAATCTTTTTGAATGGTAGCAATAATTCGTTCAATCATCATCCGCTTATTTAAACTAAATTCTAAGTTAATAAAGCTATCATAATTATCATTTCAACCGTTAGTACTAATTGTTGCTAAATTAATTGATAAAATGTTATTTTTAATTTTAAGATTAGGGATTAATTTTGTTTTAATCATATTAGCAATTACTTTTTCTTTAAATTCTTCAGTAATATGGGGATTTTGATGATCATAAATAAAGAAGTTATCAAAAGTTAAGTTATTTTTTTGTGGTTTAATTTTCCGGGTAATTTCTAATGTTTGGTTTGAGAACTGCTCGCTTTTAATTGTTAAATATAAATAGCGATAATAATTAATACTATACGGTTGGGGTGCTAAACTGGGTTCTAAATTATCAACCACAGTATTAGTAGCTTCACTAATTGAACCAATATTAAAATGGTACTGCTGATAAACCCCATCTAAAATAAGATCATTAATTAAAAAATTATCATGCGGATGTAAATTAAGCGGGGTAATGGTCCATTGGTAACTTAAATCATTTAATTTTAAGTTATTATCTTGTTCCTGATAAACCTGATCATAAATATTAATAATCATCCGGCGGTCAAAATTATCCTTAATTTTTTCTTTTAAACGATTTTGTCCCCGCCGGATTAGCAGCAGCCCAATTAGTAAGCCCACAAATAATCCATTAAAGACAATTGCTAAGGGTAAAAATAAGTCTTGATTTGTTTTAAAATGGGGATCAAAACATTGAATATAAGAAAAAATTGCAATAAAAAGACTAATACTAATTAAACAAATAAAAACTAGGTTAATTCATTGCCAAGCCAAGAATTTTTCGGATTTTTTCGTTACAATATTATCATAAATTTTACTTACTGTTTTTTCAATTTGATCAATTTCAGGAGGTTTAATCATCAGATTTTCCTTTCTTAAATATCAATATTTTAATTATATATGATATTATATTATAAGTTAAGTAAGTTAAAAAATAAGGAGTAAAAAAATGAAAGATTATAATTTAATTATTGGTAGTCATGTTAGTATGAATAAACAAGATAATTATTTATTGGGAGCTTTAAATGAATCGCTTAATAATGGGGCTAATGCCCTAATGATTTATACCGGTCCGCCCCAAAACACGATTCGAGTTGATGTTAAAAATTTTTTTATCCCTGAATTTCATCAACAATTAAAAGCTAATAATTTAAGTATTGATAATGTTATTATTCATGCCCCCTATATTATTAATTTAGCAAATAGTTTTAAAAAAGAAACTTTTGAGATTGCGGTTGAATTTTTAAAAAAAGAAATCACTCGTGCGGATGAAATTGGCATTAAAACAATTGTTTTACATCCAGGTAGTGCCGTCGGCGCCGAAGAACAAGTTGGGTTAGACCGAATTGTGGAAGGTTTAAATTTAGTTCTAACCGCTGACCAAAAAGCACTTGTTGCTTTAGAAACTATGGCGGGTAAGGGGAGTGAATTAGGAGTTAATTTTACCCAATTAAAATATATTATTGATAATGTTAAGTTAAAAGATAAACTAGGGGTGTGTTGAGACACTTGTCATTTACATGATAGTGGTTACCAGTTAGGAGAGCATTTAGATGCTATTATTGATGAATTTGACCAGTTAATAGGTCTTGATCGTTTATTATGTTTGCATATTAATGATAGTAAAAACCCCTTAAATGCTCAAAAAGATCGCCATGAAAATATTGGCTATGGTTATTTAGGGTTTGATAATTTACTTAAAATTATTTATCATCCCCGCCTAAATAATATGGTTAAAATTTTAGAAACACCATATGTTAAAGACCAGGATGGTAAAATGCATTCCCCATACCAAGCAGAAATTACAATGATTAAAAATAAAAAATTTACTGATCCCTTTCAAAAATATGGGAAAACACCAATAGAAAAGAGATAATACAAATGTCGGCAAAGAAAATTTTAGATAATTTATATTTAGGTGATCGCCATAATATTCCTCCTGATGCTGATTTAGTAATTTCTTGTGCCGAAGAAATTTTTCGTGAACAAGTTATTAAGCATAAAATCCCTAAAACTGAAGATGAATATGCTTGGACTGATGATAAACATGTTTATTTTAATTTTAAAGATTATCCAATTTGACAAGAATTAGATCCCAATACCATTATCCAAGCCTTAAAAATCATTGATAATAATATCAAAACGAAAAAGATTTATGTTCATTGTGTTTGGGGTGTAAATCGTAGTGCTTCGATTGTTTTTATGTATTTAGTGGCAAAGGGATATATTAATGATGAAGACTTTGATAATGCGTTTGAACAATTTGAACGGATTTATCCTTATATTAACCCCAACCCGGGATGATTTGATTTCTTAGTTAATGAATTTCCATATAACCATTTAATTTCTAATTAAAAAAATAACTTATTAAATAAGTTATTTTTTAGCGACTATCTTTACAGCATGCACACTCTTTATTAACACAATTAATGCAAGATATACATACTAAACATGAACGACAACCAACTTTTGGTTTACTACAAGTACGACAAGTACTACATTCATGATTTTTAGCTGGACAACACACGGCCATATCATATCCTCCCAACTTATTGTAAATTTATTTGAAATTAAATAAATTGATAGATAAATTATAACATAAGTAGCAGGAAATCTCGTTTTTTGCTAGTGGTTAAATTTAATACGTAAATACTTTGATTATTGGTCTTATTTATTAATATTTTGACTAGTTTTTCAATTTTGATAATATTCATCAATTAATAGTTTTAATTCACTAACCAACTGGTCTTGGGGGCAGGATTTGAAAATTTTACCTTTTTTAAAAATGATCCCACCATTTTTTCCTCCGGCAATTCCAATATCAGCTTGTTTTGCTTCACCTGGACCATTAACAACACAACCTAAGATCGCAATTTTTAACGGAAAATTCATTTCTTTGACATACTCTTCAACTTCGTGGACAACATCAAATAAATCAAATTCTAACCGACCACAAGTTGGACAAGCAACCACATCGACAATGTTATCATAGAGACCTAATGAATTTAATAGACGCTTAGCAACTTCAATTTCATTAATGGGATCTGAAGATAAACTAATCCGAATAGTATCACCGATTCCGTTTAATAGTAGGGGACTTAACCCAGCACTTGATTTAATTGTCCCGTTTTGATAACTACCAGCTTCAGTAATTCCTAAATGCAAAGGATAATTTCATTCTTGGCTAGCTAGGGTATAAGCTTCGATTGCCATTAATGGTTCGGTTGCTTTTAAAGATAAAATAATATCATAAAATCCTTCATTTTCTAAGATTTCAATATGACGGCGGGCACTCTCAATCATTGCTTTCGGAGTTCAACCATATTTTTCAACTAAATCTAATGGTAAACTTCCCGAGTTGACCCCAATTCGAATCGGGATTTTCTTTTCTTTACATTTCTCGACAACTTTTCGAGTATTTTCAATTTTTCCAATATTTCCAGGGTTAATTCGAATTTTACTAATTCCGGCATCAGCAGCAATTAAAGCAAATTCATGGTTAAAGTGAATATCAGCTACTAATGGACACGGTGATTTTGCTACTAATTCTTTTAAAGCATAGGCATCATCAATTCCCAGAACTGCAACCCGGACAATTTCACAACCTTTATTATATAAATCATTAATTTGTTGTAAGGTCGCAGCAATATCATGGGTTTTTGTATTAGTCATTGATTGAATAACTACTTTATTTTGACCTCCAATTTGAATGTTACCTACATAAACTTTTCTTGTTTGTTCTCTCTTTGTCATTTTATCCCTCTATTTATGATAACTAAAGATAATCAGGAGAAAAAAAGGAAATAAGATGCGGTAGGGGAGTTGGAGAACTCGGTAGGGGAGTTTAAAACCCTTGATTTTACTGCATTTATTTTAGCATGATCCATTCTGCTTATTTTTAGTTATTTATATATCTTCTTGAATGATATTTATATAATACACCCATCATACTTTGAAAATGAAAAATAGTCAATCTTGTGGGGATAAACTATTTCAAATATTTTTTTATGTTTAAAAAAATAAAGATAATTTTGCAGGTTAATTCTATCTTGCCAAGAGTTAAAAAGCCTTTATTTATAAGGGTTTATAATAATTTCATCTTTGTTCCATTTATATTCCATTTTTGTTCCAAATTCATTCCAAAAATTAAAAAAATATCAAAAAGTTTGCTAACTTTTGTTGAAATTTATTCATACCCATATATAATAAAAAGTGTCTAGAGAAGTATAAGATTTGTTCTTTTAATTAATAATAATTTAAAGCACAAGTTTAGCCCTATCAGAATATGACCATACTTTGTATTATATTTTCTTATACTTCATGGATACCCTATAAAAACAACCTCACCCGGGTTGTTTTTTATTTTGGCATAAAAAAATCTCTAATATTAGAGATTTAACGTAAACGGAAGAACTTAATGCCTAAGAAAATTAATAATCCGCTAATAGCGAGGGAAACAATAATTCCAATTCAAATATTGGGGAAACCAACATTAATTAAGTGACCAGTACTACTAATAACTTTCATTCCATTAATATCTCCCCCCCAAGCTAGTTGGAGGATACTGACGGGGTATTTAAAGGGAATAGCGAGGGTTAAATAGAATAACCAGGGTGCTTTATTATAAATAATATCTAAGGGGATCGTAACTCCTCCTAAATATAGCGGGATTAGGAACATTGAAAACATAATAATTAACGAAACCGAGTTACTTTTAAAAATTCCCCCAGCACAAAAGCCAATTGCAATTCCCATTGCTGTTGTTAATAAAATTCCTAAGATGAAAATTCCTCAGTTAATAGTTTTGACCAGCATTCGTTGTTGGGGAAAGATCATTGCTCATAAGAACATTCAAATAGTAATTAATACCACAATAAATAGAAAGAATAAACAAATGGTTGCAATTATTCAATAAATATTCATGATGGTTGCTTTTAACCGGTAAATAAATTCATTTTTTCGGTATTGAATTAAAAAATTTGGTAAGACAATAACAGTTGCCATAATAATACCGACTGAAATATAAGTTGGTAAGGTAATCGGAAAATCAGCATGTAAAGAACAAGCGACAATCACAATTAATAATGGATAGCCAAATAAGACTGAGAGGTTGAAAACATTACTTTTATGAAAGAAATGATATAATAAAATCCGAAAAAATCTCATCTTTATAAATTTCCTTTAAAGTAATTATCTAAGAAAGTTTCAACCGAACCATATTTGACAACAATATTTTCTACTGTATCATCAATGAGGATTTTTCCCTCATGAATTAATCAAATACGGTTACATAAATCTTGAATAATATTTACCAGGTGGGTAATAAAGATGGCAGAACGGGTATTATCATTAAAAAGAACTTCTGAAATAATTTTCCGTACTACATATTGTCATTGTAAATCAACATCGGTTAGCGAGCGGTCAAAAATAATTAAACTAGGATTATGAATAATTGAAATTACCATGTTAAATAATTGTTTATATTCAGGAGTTAATTGGGTAATATATTTTTTATAATGAGTTTGTAGTTTAAAATGGGCAATTAATAGATTAATTCAAGTTTCATCTAAATCTTTATAAATTCAGCGGTATAAATTAATAGCATCGCACACCCGCACCCCGGGAGGCCAGTCGAGACCATTTAACAACATCCCAATGTGCCGTTTAGGATTATCAAAACGATAAATTATTTTACCACTGGTTGGTTCGATTAATTGGCCAATAATTTCTGATAATAATGATTTTCCACTACCATTCGCCCCAACCAAGGCAATTCGATCACCAGGATAAATAGTGGCGTTAATATCTTCTAAAATGGTTTTTTTATTAAAACTTTTTTTAATATGTCTAATTTCAACAACCGCATCGGTTAATATTTCGCGGGTTCTCTTTTTTCGATTTTTCATTTCCTTGGTTCCTTCCTTATTTTTGATAATATTTAAAAGTTTGTCAAAAGCCAATACCGCTGAGAATGATAATAATAATAGAAACTAAAATTGCAATCCACATTTCCGGTAAACCCACTGTATAATTAACTGTTGTGTTAGTAATGTGATCAAAATAGGGAATTGTCATATTGTGAACATTACCACTCCAGCCAACTTGAATAATAGAGACACTATAATCAAACGGAATAAATAAAGTAATAATGTTAATTGCCGGGGCATACTTATTAATTAAGTTATATCCATACACAATACCTAATAAATAGGTTGATAATAAATATAAATATAAACCAATAATTCGTGAAACACCATTACTTCGGGCCAACCCACCAATTAATAATCCTAATAATAAAGACATTATTAATAATAAAATAAAGCCTAGGATTGTATAACCTCAATTTACATTTGCAAAGATATTAGCGTTTGGTTGCATAATAACAGATAATAATAAAATTCATAAGGCAATAAAAATGGATAAAGCCCCGTTAAAAATAATAATCACCGCAAAAAATTTAAATTTTAAGCGGGGTTTGGCAAACGGGGTTGTTGCTAATCGGGAAAAAAATCCTGATAAGCGCAACTGGGTTAAAGAAACTGCTAAGTTAGTAGTAGCATTCCGAATAATAACTAAGGCCATAAATGAGGGGATTGTAACAACATTTGTGAATCGAAAACCAATTAGGGTGATGGCAAATAAAGTTGGGCCGATAAAACCAAGATAAAATCCAAAAATACTATGAAAATAATTAAAAAATAAAATTCGATACAAATATTTCACAAATCTCCAACTCCTTGTTTACATTTTACACTAGAATAGAAGGGTTTTAAAAATATTCTCAAAAATAACCAGCTTTTCCCAACAAAAATTTTAATAAAATTAGTAGTTAAAATGGTTGAGAAAAAACTTAAAATTTAAAAATTTTTGCTAAAATCTTATTATGAAATATTAATTTTAATATTTCATAACTCAAATTTAAAAACAAAATCTAACCATAACTACAAACAAATTTAAAAAAATTAATTAAGGAGAAAAAACTAAATATGAAGAAATTATTTATAATGTTTTATGCAGCAACATTATCTTTTGGTATTGCCGGTAATCTAGTTGCTTGTCATCCCGAAACTTCTCATGTGTCACCACCTCCTAGTGATGATACCAGCACGATTGGGATGGATATTGATACTTCCCAGGCAATTAATGATTCAAACTATTCGGGAAAATTTACTAACTTTTATATTTTAGGAGATAGTTTATCTGATTCCGGAGGAATTGCCCAGGTTGCCAGTAAGATTTTAGGTCGCAGTAGTCCCGTTGAAATGGATCCTCCGTTTGCGAATGATTCTTTCACGAATGGAAAAGTTGCTGGCAAAGTATTAAGTGATAAATTAGGAATTAATTTAACAACTGGTTGAAATTTTAGTAATTATAATTTTCAGGGAAATAATTATGCGATTGCGGGAGCAACCAGTGGTGAAGTAACTGATCCGATTCAAGGTATAATTTTAAATAATTTTAAAATTTATGATCAAACAACAGCATTAATTAAGCAACATCAAATTAAACCAACTGATTTAACCTTTTTAGAAATCGGGGGCAATGATGTAATGCAATTTTTAAAAGAAACAGCCACATCCCAAGAAGAACAACATTATAAACAAGACCAAATGATTGACTTAGCAATTAAAAATGAGCGCCAAGCATTATTTGCCTTAGCTAACCATCAAGAACGTCATATTGTGGTTATGAATGTTCCTGATATTGGTAAAATTCCAGCATTTAATAAAGACAGCCAACAAAGTGCACTAGCAACTCAAATTACAAAAGAATACAATCAAAAGCTTTCCACAGTAATTGCTGAAGTAAATGCTCATCATCCTAATACAGTTAAGGAATATGATTTATTTACTGAATTTGGTAAATTACTAACTACTTTTGGGACATTAGATCAGAAAAATAATACTACTGACCAGTGTGTAACTATTAATTTTAGTGATATTATAAAGGGAAAATTAACCCCAACTTATGTTTCTGGATGTGATGATAGCAATATTAATAATCATTTTTTCTTTGATGATGTCCATCCAACCAAGTGAGCCCATCAACAAGTGGGAGAACAATTATATCAATTAGTAGCTAACTGAAATTAATAAAATTATTTTTGAAAGGCATTTCAATCGGGATGCTTTTCTTTTTGTTAAATTTTAAGATATAATATTGAAGATAGGAAAGGGGTTCACCAATGGCAAATAAAATTTTTCGCAAACAGAAAAACCGCAACTTATTATTAAATTATTTTAAACCATCAATTTATGTGAAAGATGTTAATAAAATTAATTTAGAATCTTTAAAAAAACATGGGATTAAAGTTTTTATTTGTGATTTAGATAATACCTTAGCCCCTTTTTACCGACGCATTCCAAATGCGGATAATTTCCAATTAATTCGGAAAGTAGAAGAATTAGGAATGAAGTTTGTTTTATTATCAAATAATGCTCGGAAACGAGTAGAGCGATTTGCCCAAAAGGCCGAGATTAAATATTTTTATTGGAACGCAAAAAAACCATTACTAAAATATTTTAAAGTAATTAGTAAACAATTTAATGTGCAACCAAATGAAATGATTATGGTTGGTGACCAGTTAATTACTGATATTTTATTTGCTAACCGCGCCCATATTGAAAGTATCTTAGTAGTTCCGGTGACTGGAGTAGATGAATCAAGTCGGATCATCCGGATGTTAGATAATTTAGTTTATAAACGCTTAGCCCAAAAAAATATTTTACATAAAGGTTTCTTTGATGAAGGAGAATATGGGGTAGACTATGACATCTTATAATAATAAAAAATGTATTGGCTGTGGTGTTGTTCTTCAAACAACTGAAGAGAACCACCCGGGGTTTGTTAAAAATATTACCCAGGATTATTGCTTGCGGTGCTTTCGACTAATGAATTATAATGAAATTATTGATTATGATGTTGATCCCCAGCAATTTTTAACCCAACTTAAAAATAATAATAACTTGCAACACCATTACTTTTATGTATTAGATATTTATGACTTACCCGGAACCCGAAATATTGCTTTAGAAGAAATTATTCAACATAATGAAATTACGTTAATTATTAATAAAGTTGATCTCGTTAATAAATTAATTAATGAACAAAAAATAATTAGTTATGTTAAGAATATCTTTTCTGCGGCAATAATTAACCGCAACATTAAAAACATTATTTTGGTGAGTTCGTTAAAAAATTATCATATCGAGGAATTATACCAATATATTACTCAGCAAAAAAAAGATCTCTATGTTGTTGGTTGCTCTAATACTGGTAAAAGTAGTATTTTAAATTCCTTAATTAAATTAGTTAATAATAATAACAAACCAATTGTGGTTTCGAACCATTTTGGAACTACCTTAGATAACATTGCCTTAGATTTTAATTTACCAATTAAAATTTATGATACCCCGGGGGTATTTAACACAACTAATTTATTGAATTATGTTAATAAAAATAATTATAAAAAATTATTAGTTAACAAGATTTTACGACCAATAACTTTTCAACTAAATGCTGAACAAACAATTTTTTATGAAGGGTTAGGTAGTGTTACATACCTAGCAGGAGATAAAACTAGTTTCCATTTTTATAAGAATAATAATATTATCTTGCACCGAACAAAATATCAAAATCAAGACCAGTACTGGCAAAATAATTTAGATAAACTAAGTTTACAATTAAATAATTATGCTGACATCCAGACAACTGAAATTACAATTTCACAAGCAAATAATTATTCCTTATGAATTTCTGGATTAGGGTGAGTTACTTTTCAAGGGAGTCCTGGTCAAAAATTATTAATTACCACAAATAAAAATATTAAAATTACTTTAGCAAAAAGATTTATTTAATTAGTAAATAGTTTTATAATACTTATTGAGAGTTAAAAAGGGGGAAGTAATAATGAGTTTAATTACCAAGTATCCTTATATTATTACTGATTTAGACGGAACAATTACCCGCAAAGATTTTACGATTAGTGATAAAACGTATGAAGCATTAAGAATGTATCAACTAGCTAGTGATTATAAATTAATTTTAGCATCGGGACGCTTAGATTTAATGACCAAGGAGTATGCTGATAAACTACAAATTAAAATGCCAATTATTTCTTGTAACGGAGCTTTAATTCGCGATAGTATTACACACGAAGTTTTATTTCAAAGAACTCTTGACCAAAACATTGCTTTAGCAATTTTAACAGCTGGAGTTAGCCAAGGTTTAAATCCGGTGATTTATACCGCCAACATGATTTATGGTCCTGAAGAGGCTGACCGAATTCAAATGGTTTTGAATTATAATAAGACAGCATCAAAACCAGAATACCAAATTGAAGTGGACACTACTAGTGATTTTGTTGAACTTGTGCGGCAAAATAAAATTCAACCATTAAAAATTTTATTTTCATTTGACAGTCCCGAAAAATTAACCCAAATTAAAAAGATAACTGATCCATTTAATGAACACTTAGAATGTGTTTTTTCACAAAAAGATTTATATGATATTCAAGCGCTAAACATTAGTAAGGGTTCTGCTTTTAAAATTTTATGTGATATTAAGGGCTATGATCCAAGTCAGTTTATTTCATATGGTGATAACCATAATGATATTAAACTAGCGCAAAGCGTTGGTTATCCAGTGGCAATGGGGAATGCGGTTAATGAATTAAAACAAATTGCCAAGGAAGTTACGTTAGATATTAATGAAGATGGGGTAGCTTACCACGTTATTAATAAAGTCTTAGCACCAGCTGATCTTGCCCAATTATTTATTGCTGTTAAAAATAAAAAATGAGATTAAGCATTATCAAATTTTAACTAAAAATATATTTAAAAAATAAATTTTATTTTAATTAAAATTTAATTAAATATTTTATAATAAAAGTGTATTTTTGAACGAAATACAATGAACTACTATATTTGAATGCTTAAAGCATCTAATAAAAATAATTTTATTAGATGCTTTTTTCTTTAAGGATTCTTCAAAAATACAATATTAGAAAGGAAACATTATTTATGCCTTTAGAAGAAAGTACAACAAATATTGCTATTGAACCTGAATATGAATCACCGGATTTAAAAGCAAAATTACAATTTATTCTTTTTGAGAATGAAAATTTAATTAGTATATTTAATAAAATTGCTATTGAAAATAATCAAGTAATTAATGAAGAAATTTTTGATTATTTAAATAAAAAGATTAAGGATTTTAAACAGGAGAAACCTGAACTTACAGAAATGTATTTTTATAAATACTTAATGCCAGCTTTAAACAATTTAATAAAAAATCATCCAATTGATGCATTTTTTTCAATTCTTGCTAGTATTTCAGCTCCGACTAGTGCCGCAGGTTTAATTTATTTTGATTTTATGCCTTGGTTTTTTGCCCCAACCCAAATTGCCGGAACCCTAAATGGTGTCTTAATGCCAGCATTGGGTAACTTCTTAAACGATTATGCTAAATGTTTGACTACTCAAGAAATTAAAGCAGTTTTAAAAAATATTCAAATTTTATCAATATTAGGAAATATTAGTGGTGATGGGATCACTGTTGCCTATAATTACACCGCTAATATTGATCGTCATGGTTGAGACTGGTTCCAAAATGTATTTTGAAATAATATCAGTATGTTCTTCACTACAGGAGGACTAATTGATAAAGTAAATACTGGATTAAATTTTGTTTATATTGATCCAGAAAAGAAACAACGAGCAGCGAAAGCTAAACAATATTTACAAACTGCATTATTTTTAGGAACAGCGACATCAGTTTATTATGCAATTTCTGAAATTTGAACCTTAGTAGTAGCTGCCGAACAAGATGAACAAGTTCGTCAGCAAAAATTAACAACTATTTGTGTCTCTTTGCTTGGTTTAACAAAACCAGTAGCTCAAATAGGATTTAATATTTGTTCTAGTCTTTGAAGTTATGGCCAAGAAAAAATTAAATGATTATCTTCATGTTTAAATGCTGAACAAGTAAGTGAAGAAGTAAATGAAGAAAATGCTTGTTTAGTACTTAATAAAAATTTGCCTTTTCTTAATGCCATAGAATATGAACTTTTTACTACTAAAAAAATAGAAGAAATTTTAACAAATACGCTCAAAAAAAATAATTCTGAAAACTCTAATCAGGAATCAAATTTGACAAAATTAAAAAAAATTTTTACTCGCAAAAAGTTGAATGATGATCGATTAAGTATAAACAGTACTGAACGCAAGAACTTAATAGAAGTAGTAGAAAATGACCACGACGATCCCAATAAACCTACGTCAGAGTATTCATACCCTGTTTTTTAATTAGTAACCAAGGTTTAAAATTATGAAAACAATTGATAATTTACTAGAAAAAATTAGTGATTTTAATCAAAATCAAAATCAGGTTGAAACTATTAAAAATAATTTAATTTTTACTAAGATTAAATTAATAAAAAAAGAACTTGATATTACTAAAAAACTTGATATTAAAATTAAATGAATTAATATTTTTACCCAGGAATTTAATTTTATTTTTAAAAATTATGACCAAATTTTATTTAAATATGGCATTAAAAGTAAAAATAAAAATATTGAACAAGTAAAATTATTATATAATGAATGGGCTATCCAAAATAAATATCAAAATAATGCTGAGCAAATTCAACATTATTTTCAAAATAAATTTATTAAAATTAATAATAAATTAAATAATTATAATCATAAAATAACTGAATATTATGCAATGTTAGATAGGATCCAAACACAAATTGAGGATGACCACTTTAGTGCACTACCAACTCTTAGTGGTTTCCATTTTGAGGACCAAGAAGGGAATTTTAAATTCTTAGTTCGAAATATTAACAAACTAAATAAAAAAATTATAAATTGATTAGAAATTGAAAACAAAGTTCATAAACTAAAAAATAATCTGCTAAATAAAACTTTGCAGCATTTAATTACGGGAATTGGTGATTTAACAACAATGTTTGAACAAATTAAGTTTTTTGGCTTGCTATTTACAAAGACAGCACCCCTAAAAGAATTAAAATTATTATCGAATTAAAAACTGATTTATTAAAATAAATCAGTTTTTTTAAATAAAAACAAATCTAAGAAATTGTATACAATATATTGTATACAATTTTATTTAAGAGTATACTTATATTGTCGATGTAAAGAAGGTGAAACATGGACAATATTTGACAAATACATGATATTAAAATGACAGATAAGTTAACATTATCAAAAGTAGGGGAACTGTTGAAAAGTGTTAATTTAAAACAAGATATCATTGATGAAT
Organism: Spiroplasma sp. DGKH1; assembly: GCF_040940205.1. Taxonomy (NCBI): domain Bacteria; kingdom Bacillati; phylum Mycoplasmatota; class Mollicutes; order Entomoplasmatales; family Spiroplasmataceae; genus Spiroplasma; species Spiroplasma sp. DGKH1. Next base: position 56,426 of record NZ_JASTWG010000003.1, read on the forward strand.
GTGCAGTTATTTATGATGAAAATGAAAATGTGATTGCAACAGTTAGTCGTTATTTAAATACATTAAAATGTTTAGCAATTGATCGACATTATCAAGGCAATAATTTAGCAAATAAATTAGTTACTTATATGATCCAAAAAATATATCAGCAAGGATGAAATGAAGTTTTTGTTTTTACGAAACCTGATTATTTTGGAGTTTTTCAACAATTAGGATTTAATATTATCTACCAAAATAATAATTTTGCTTTTCTAACTAATCGATATGATTTGTTTAAGAATTATTTAGATTATTTAGCAAAGGAAAAAAATAATCATCGCTATGCGAGTGTTATTGTAATGAATGCTAATCCCTTTACCAAAGGTCATTGGTATTTAGTTCAACAAGCTAGTTTACAAAGTGATTTTGTTTATATTATTCCCGTCAAAGAACAAGGATCATTATTTAATTATCAAGAGCGTAAAAAAATGATTGAACAAGGGGTTCAAGAATTTAAGAATGTGAAAGTATTAGAAGGCAGCAATTATTTAGTATCAAAAAATGTCTTTCCCGCTTATTTTTTACCCTCACCTCAAGCGGTAATTAGCGAACAAACTAATTTAGACGCTCATATTTTTGTGGATTACATTGCCAAGGCGTTACAAGTAACGACGCGATTTGTGGGGGATGAACCATATTCAACAACTACTAATGAATATAATAAAATGATGGCCACAGTTTTTGCAGCTAATCATTTTAATTTAGTTATTATTCCTCGCTTAACATTTAACAATCATGCAATTTCAGCGACAACTGCTCGAAAATTATTTATCACTGGGGATTTTGAACAATTACAAGCAATTGTTCCTTGATCCACATTTAATTTTTTAAAAAAACTAGATTATTTATCATATCAAAAAATACCAAATATCAAAGCATTAATTGAGAAGGATTATTAAGCATCCAAGGAGGACTTATGGAAAGAAGTTTATCGCGTGAAACTGAACTCACGCAGTTAGCACAAAAGGTTGCCAGTAAACAAGCAAGCAATGCGTTAAGAATTACTAGTTATCAAACCAAGCTAGCAAACCAAAAAGAGCAAACTACTAAAAAATATCATCTTGAAAAAGAAAAGTTAGAGCTATGGGTTGCCAAGAAAAAAACAGCTGATCAAAAATGATACCTTACCAAAGGAGAATTATATAATAAGCAGTGAAAAGTAAAGTTAGCCCACCCCTGCGCTAATTATCAAAAACAAAAAATTAATAATAATTTTGAACATAAGAAGAGTATGCTTTTACAAGCTCACCAAAAGAACCAAACTGAATTTCAAAAACGGTTTGCGATTAAATTACAAGAATTAGAAAAATGATACCAAGAAAAAATGGAAGATTATGATTGAGATCTGAATAATTTTCAAGATACGTTACAAAAAAATGTTGATAAGTTTGAAACGACAGGACGGCAAAAAATTAATTGTCATTTTGATAAAAAAATATATCATCAACAATTAACCAGTCAAACCGAAGAACTTAACAATATGATTCAAATAACAACAGATGAACTGGTTAAAAAAGATCTTGTTCATCAAAAACACCAATTGCCATTTACGATAGTGGCAGAAAATAATTTAAGTTATCAACCATGACAAGTTAATTTATATGAAAAGCAGCAACATCTAAAGAATAATTTAAAAACAACTTTCAATAATTATTATCAAAATCTTCATAATTTAAAATACTTAACTTGAAAAGATTTTATTAAATTTAAGTTGTTTGGGATTCCTTTTTACTTATATATTTTAATGTTAGCAGCAACACTAGTTGCTATTTATACGAAAACTTTACCAGCCGAAGCGATGGGAGCAATGGCAGTCTTATTTGTAATTGCCATCATTGGTGGTGAATTTTTTAATCGCTTACCAATTTGAAAAACATTTGTTGGTGGGGGAACGATGGGGGTCTTTTTCCTGGGAGCTTTTTTAGGAACCTTCAATGCTTTCCCACCCGAAATTGTTAGTGCGGTCAAAGCATGATTTTCAAAAGGAGGTTTTCTAAATTTATATATTAATGTATTAATTGTTGGCTCAATCTTAACAATTCCTCGCCAATTGATTTTACGTTCATTTGGGGGCTTTATGGTCTTGTTAATTTCAGGAACCGGATTAGCAGTTTTATTTGGTTGAGGTTTTGGAAACTTAATGGGATTGCCAAATCACCAAACGGTTTTACAAATTATGTTACCACTGTTATCAGATGGTAACGGCGGTGGTGTCCAGCCATTATCAGCAATGAGTCAATCATATGGTTACATGCCACAGGGAGACTATATGAGTTTTGCGTTAGCTGTAAGTAGTGTAAGTAATATTTTTGTTATTATCATTGCTGCAATTTTAACTGCTAGTTTATCAAAATCACCAACCTTAAGTGGAAACGGCAAATTAGTAAAAAAAGAAGTCCACATTCGTGATGAAAAGATTGAACCATCGCATCGTAGCATTGCCGCAGGATTAGCTCTTTGTGTGGTAATTTATGTTTTTTGTAAATTTATTGAAGTAGAAATTAAAAAATCAACGGGAGTAGAAATTAACGCTTTTGCATGAGCAGTTGTCATTTCATTATTAATTAATTTACTAAATATTTTACCGAAAGAATTAAAAGCTGGATGTAATGTTTTAAATAAATTCTTTTCTAAACAATTTACCTGGTTCTTAATGGCGGGGGTTGGTTTATGTATGACTGATTTAAATAAATTTGCTTCGTTATTTACCCACTGAGAATATATTATTTTAATTTTATTAATGGATGTTGCTTTAATTCTCGGACCAATGTTAGTGGCTAATTTAATTAAGTTTTACACCTTAGAAAGTATGATTGCCGCTGGTTGTTGTATGGGCGCGCAAGGAGGTGCTGGTTCACTTGCAGTCTTAGGAGCAGCAAAACGAATGGATCTCTTACCTTATTCACAAATTACTTGTCGGATTGGTGGGGGGATTGTCTTAATTGTTGCGGCCCCTATCTTCTTAGTCTTTACTCAAGCGGGAATTACAGGGTAAGAGAAAGGAACCGTCAAGATGATAACAAATTTAATTATTAATTCGAAAAAAAATAAAAATTATCAACCTTATCATCCGCAATGAAACAAATTAATAGCCTGGGCCATTGAATGTATTACCACCGAAGCAAATAGTTATCCTTCGTTTGGTCTTGTTTCTAAGAAAGATTCGGGGTGCCACCAGGATATGAATATTAAAACATTCCTTAAATCTAGTAAAACTTTTAAATACTATTTTAATGACATTATTAATTTAGTCTTAACTAATCCGAAATTAGATTTTGCAACCTTGCGAAAGTTAGGATGTTATCAAGAAGCACGGATGTTAAGTGCTACTAATAATGTTAATACTCATAAAGGACTAATCTTTGCTTTTGGAATTATTTTTTACATAACTTGTTATGGCATCCATTATCAAATTCCAATTAACAAGTGGAGTAGTTTAATTAAAACATTAACAGCTCCTTTGCAAAAAGATTTTGAAAATTTTACTGGGCAAACTTATGGGGAAAAATTATACCAGCTCCATAATATTACTGGTGCTCGCGGTTTAGCACTTAGTGGCTACCAAATTGTTTTTGAAGAGGGTTTACCATTTTTAAAACATTACCAAAAACAATACCCGGAGTTATCTAATGAAGATTACAGTTTATTATTATTAGTTTTTTATTTAAGTAAAATTAAGGATACAACCTTAATTGTTAAAGTAGGGTATCAACGAAGTATGGAAATTGCTAATAAAGCACAAGCATGATTAGAAATTTTAGCAACAACTGGTTGACAAAATTTCTATGAAATTATTTTAGAACATAATTTATCATATCAACAACAAAAAATTTCACCAGGAGGTTGTGCTGATCTTTGTGTGATTACATTATTTTTAGCACAATTGATTGATTAATAATTAAGAGAGGAAAACCACCATGAAAAAAATTACTGAACATATTACCACATTAATTAAACATCCACTATCAGTTATTGTTCGAACAAGTACTCGTCAAAATGCTTATCGGGTTATTAAAAATACTGTTATGAATGGTTTCAAATTTGTTGAAGTAACTTTAACAGTTCCCGAAGCTTATGAAGTTATTAACCAAGCGCGCACAGAATTTCCAACTGCAATTATTGGGGCCGGAACAGTTTTAACTTTAAAAGAAGCACAAGAAGCAATCAAGGCAGGAGCACAATATTTAGTATCACCAGTTTATTCACCGGAAATTTTAAAATGATCTTTAAAAAATGATATTTTATATGTGCCAGGAGTAATGACAGTTAATGAAATGTATCAAGCATATCAAGCGGGTGCTCAGTTATTAAAATTTTATCCGGCAATATCTTCACCAACCGAAGTTTTACAATTAATTGCTAATCCTTTCCCTAATTTTAAAATTTTAGCAACGGGGGGAATTAGTTTAGAAAATATGGGAGCATATTTTAATGCAGGAGTTTTAGCAGTTGGGATCACCGGAAAATTAGGCGGTGCAAATGATAACGATCGCGATGAAGATATTGCAGCCTTAGCGAAACAATATGTTAATAAATTAGAAAGTATTATGCAAGAAAGGGATGAACAAAATGGAAATTAAAAAAATGGCAACTGCCGGTTCATTAGAATCAAGTGATGTTTTAGTTACCATTGAACCAAATAACGATCAAAAAATTAATTTAACAATTAACTCACCATTTATTCGTCAGTTTGGACAACAAATGAAAAAAATTGCTTTAACAACTTTAACAAATTTACAAGTTAAAAATTGTAATCTTGTTATTCAAGACCAGGGAGCAATTGATGAAGTGTTAGTTGCTAGAATTATTACAGCCTTAGAACGGGCAACAGAAAGTGTTATTCGCTATTAGAAAGGATCAGGAAAATGAAAAAAATTAGAAGAAATATGTTATTTGTTCCAGGAAATAATCCGGGAATGTTCAAAGATGTGATTGCTTTTCATCCTGATACAGTAATGTTTGATTTGGAAGATTCCATTCATATTCATGAAAAAGATGCTGCCCGCCAACTAACTAAAAGAATGCTAGATTTCTTTGCTTATAATCAATATGGAATTGAAACAGCCGTGCGGATTAATGGTTGGGATACTGAATTTTATCAAGAAGATTTAGAAACAATTGTTCGTTCAAATGTTAATATGATTCGATTACCTAAAGTAGAAACTAAAGATGATGTTATTAAAGTTGTCCAGGACATTGAAAAAATTGAACAAATAATTGGAAGAAAAGAAAAGATAACTTTATTTTGTGCTATTGAGAGTGCCAAGGGAGTTTTAAATGCTTATGAGATTGCAACTGCGTCACCACGTGTTGAAGGAATTGCTTTAGGGGGGGTTGACTATCTGTTTGATTTAAAAGCAGTTAAGACAAAAGACCGCCATGAATTATTATTTGCTCGCCAAATGATTGTCCATGCTGCTCGTGCTGCAAAAGTTGATGCTTTTGATTGTATCTTTGGTAATACCACTGACTTGGACGGGTTAGAGCAAGAAGCCCAGTTTGTGCGTGAACTTGGCTTTAGTGGCAAATCAGCAATTCATCCCAACCAAATTGAAATTATTAATAAAGTTTTTTCACCAAGTGAAAAAGAAATTAACGATGCTTTAAAAATTTTAACTGCTTATAAAGAATTTACAAAAGAACAAAAAGGGGTTTTTGCTATTGATGGCCAAATGATTGATAAACCATTTATTGATAATGCCGAAATTGTTTTGCAAATGGCAAATGTAAAAAACCCAATGGAAAACTAACAGGAGGATATTATGGCTAAATATTTAAATGACGAACAGTTAAAACAAATTAATAAAAACCACCATTATGAAAGTTATGATTCAACAAAAAGTCATCCTTCAAAATTTATTAATCATCAAAGGGAGTTACCAAATTATGGAAAACGGAAAACTAAACTTGTTGCTTCTTTAGAAGAAGCAATCCTAAATGCTGGTTTAAAAGATGGCATGACAATTTCTTTTCATCACCATTTTCGTCACGGGGATAAAACAGTTGCCCAGGTTTTAAAAATTATTGAAAAATTAAAAATTAAAAATCTAACAATCTCAGCTTCTTCTTTTACCAAAGCTCATGATTGTTTAATTGATTATATTAAATCAGGGGTAGTGACTGGTTTAGAAGGTTCAGCCTTACGGGGGAAACTAGGGGACGCTATTTCCGAAGGAATTTTACCCCAACCAGCAATTATCCGATCACACGGTGGGCGCGCACGGGCTATTGAAAGTGGAGAATCACATATTGATGTTGCTTTCTTAGCGGCTTCTACTAGTGATGAAATGGGAAATGCCAACGGTTCACATGGTCCATCTAGTGTTGGAGCGTTTGGTTATCCGATGGTTGATGCTCAACATGCTGATAAAGTAATTATTATTACAGATACCCTAGTACCATATCCCAATAGTCCAATTTCAATTCCTCAAACGAATGTCGACTATGTTGTTAAAGTAGATGAAATTGGGGATACTTCTAAAATCTCATCAGGAGAAATCCATACTACTTTTAGTCCAAAAGAAATTAAAATTGCTCAAAATATTGTCAAGGTTATCACCAATACTCCTGGTTTTAAAAATGGGTTTTCTTATCAAACCGGAACTGGGGGCGCTAGTCAATCTTCTTTAATTATGTTACGGGAAGAAATGATTAAACGTAATATTACTGCGGGGTTTTTTTTAGGAGGAATTATTGGTGAACATGTTAAATTTTTAGAAGCAGGGCTTGTTAATAAATTATTAGATGTTCAATCTTTTGACTTGGTAGCTGCTAAATCAATAAAAGAAAATGAAAACCATTTAGAAATGTCAGCTTCGTTTTATGCTAATCCCCATACTAAAGGATGTGCTACTGATAAGTTAGATTATGGGATTTTAAGTGCTTTAGAAGTTGATGTTAATTTTGATATTAACGTGTTAACGGGGGCAGATGGTTACATTAGAGGTGCTTCAGGGGGGCACTCGGATGTTGCTTTTGGGAGTGATATTTCAATTGTCGCAGTCCCTTTAATTCGGGGGCGTATTCCATCAGTTACTACCAAAGTACAAACAGTAGTTACTCCTGGTCATACTGTTGATGTTGTGGTAACTGAAACGGGAATCGCAGTAAATCCATTACGCCAGGATTTAATTAAAATTCTAACCAAGGCGGGGGTGACGCTAAAAACAATAGACCAGCTTCGCGATGAAGCTTATGCTATTATTGGTGAACCACAAATGATTGAGTATGATAAAAATCATCCGGTGGCCATTGTTGAATATCGAGATGGTAGTGTGATTGATATTATTTACAAAGTAAAACCATATATTTTAGAGTAAGATGTTAGAGTTTAAACCAACAAATAAAATTCTTTTAAACCGTGAACAACATTATCTTCTCCAACAACAATTGGTTAATAAATACCAAGCAGGATTACTAACGGTAAATTTAAACATTCCGGGGGCCCATAAGCAACAGCCACAATATCATCATTTTTTCCAAACAATTATTAAACCCCAACTGTTTGCTTTTTTACAAAGCAAGGGGATTAATTATCAAACAAGTCAAGAAATTTATGATGAAACCGGGGATTATCTAGTTATTGTTTTACCACAATTAGCAAATTATCTTCACATGAAAGAATTATTAATTGCTTTTGAGATGAAGGCAAAAATTTATCAATTGTTAGATTTTGATATTTATGATCAGCATTTACAAGCAATTAGTCGTCAGCAATTAAACCTCCCCATGCGAAAATGTTATCTTTGTGCTGAACCAGCCAAATGATGTGCTCGGCAAAAAACTCATTTAATTAGTGAATTATTATGTTATATTAATAATGTAATAGAAGAGGAAATCGAACGGAATGACAAAGCAAAATAACAAATTAGAATTATACTCTCTAATTTTAAATGATATTTTAACTGGTAAATTCCAACCTGGCGAAAGATTACGCGAGGAAAAATTAGCGCAACAATATGGAACATCTCGCACCCCGATTCGAGAAGTTATTCGGTTATTAGAAAATGACAACTTATTAACTGTTGTTCCCAATGCGGGAGCCCAGTTAAAAATCTTTACGATTAAAGAAATTGATGAGTTATATTTATTACGTTATCATTTAGAATTAATGATCTACACTTACATTATTGAAAATATGAACCCAGAGTTAGATACTAAAATTACTAATTTAATTGCGATTCTAAAAGCAGTTGATTTGACCAATACAAAATTAATTGCCCAAGCAAATGATCTTTTTAACAAAACAATGCTCCAATTAGCTAATTTTAGAATTATTGATACCTATTATGCAACCTTAACTAATTTATTTGCTTATTTACGAAATTTTACCAATTATGATGCAGAAAGTAAGCGCCGAATTGAAGCGGTGTTTGAACATATTGCAATTTGTCAAACAATTTTAGCAAAAGATTTAGTAGCCACTGAAAAATTATTAAGAGAGCATTTAGAAAATGCTAAAAATCATTTTATTAATAAATATAATTTTAAATAATTATACAAATTAAAAGTCTAAATTATTTTTTCATAATTTACTTGTTTTAGTGAGAAAAGAATATAATAAAAGTGTAAAAGAGTACTAAAAGTACCTAGCATATTAGGTACTTTTTATTTATTTTAAAGGAGAAAAAATTATGAAATCAACAATCCTTGATGAATTTAACGAAAGTTATCGGAAATTTAAACATAGTTACCAATTTTTCACAAACCATAAACCAGAGTTTGACAATTTTTTGATGCGAATAAAGGAAATTACTAATTATTGGGAGCAATACGAGAAATTAGTTTATGAAAAAAAACAAAATATTCCTATTATTATAGATTTAATCTTACATTATAAAAACAGTGCCATAATTAATCAAAAAATCAAAAATTTTTTAATTAATGAAATTGAAATAAATACCTTAAAAAAGAAGTTTACTGATGAACTAAAGAAATTTTATAATAATTCAAAATTATTGCATTTAATAAGGCAACTTGAAGAACAAAAAAATAAGGTTAAGAAAAAAAAGCATTTAACATATCAGTTTTTACAAAATTCCGAGGTATTACTAGAACTCAAAAACAGTGCATCCAACCATCTTCGTTATCCTTTAATAACGAACATTAATGATATTAATAAGTTTAACAATGATTTTAATACTTTTGAAACGCAACTGCAGTGGTTAGCAAATAATAATATTTATAATTTTTATTTAATGCATAGAAATAAAAACTATAATTTAAAATTTTCGGAAGCAATTCATAAATTTCACATCATAGTATTGAAATCAATTGCTAAAAAGGAGCCAAATTTTACAAAGATTAATAAAAAATCTGATAATTTAAATTCACCAGTTTTGTATGCCAAATTTTTATTGTTACTTTTTTTAAACAATTTTATGGTTAATATATGAAAAGAAAATATCGTATCATTAAAAAAAAAGTAGTAATGAAATCCAACACCAAGAAATAGAATATCTGAAAAAAATGCAGCAATTATGATTATGAATGAGTAATATTAATAGTTCTGAAAAAATAACAATTGAGGAATTCCATGAAATTATTATGTTTTACCAATCAAGATCCTTTAATAAAGAAACATCAAATTTATTTTTAAATAATAAAATAAGTTCTGAGTTTAAAACAACTAAAAATTTTCCTAACATATTTTATAATTTTATTTTGGAAAATATTGATTCAATTATTGAATTAGAGACATTTAAAATTTGTTTTAGCCACTGACCAAAAGCCTTGATTAATAAATCAAAACTAATTGATGAAGGCGAAATAAATTTTATTAAAGAAAATTTTGAAATTAATTCTGAAAAAAACAAAATAAATGAGGAATTGGCTAAATATGCCTATGAAGTAATGAGAATTTTTAATGATTATCTTCAAATTCATGCAAATAACAAAAAAGAAGACCAAACTGAAATTACTGATCCCCAACAAAAATTTATCCAACAATTACAAGAAAATCAGCCAAATTTATTTGAAGAATTTAAGAAAATTATCATAATATTAGAAGATAATAAATATAGTAAGGATTCTTCTCCAAGTTTAGAGGATTCATATACTATTAGCCATAACATAAATCAAAATATGCAACGCTAGCAACAATTAACAAATGATCATAAAAATTCTGTTTCCGTAAGTGAACTTTTTAAATAACATATTTATTTTTTATCATTATTGATAGAGATAGTTAATAACAAATGTACCTAGCTAAAATATTTGTTTATGTAATACTACTAATTATGCAAAGAATACTGTTCGGGACTTGTTATTCTTAGGTGGGAGGAACAATATGAATTTCGAAATTGAAAAATTTCAAAAATTTTATCAAGATTTTAAAAACAATTTTAATAGCTTTTTAGATTTAGCACCAAAGTTTACTAATTTTTTTATGCTGCTAGATAATATTAATAATTATTGATTAGAATATAAAACTTTAATTCAACAGCAAGAAATAGCGACCGCATCATTTATTAATTTAATATTAAATTATGATAATAATGAAACTACTAATGAAAAAATTAAAGAATTTTTAGTCCAGGAAATTAAGATAAATAAATTAGCAGAATTAATTATTGATAATTTAAATAAATTTGTTAATAATTCACAATTGTTAGATGTAATTAATAATCTTGTTAACCAAAAATATTTTATTAATAACAAATTCACTTTAATATACTATTTAGAGGATCCGGTGGTGTTAGCTGAAATTGAAAATAATAAAAATAATTATTTGCTATTAAAAAATCGTTATAAAATTATTGAAGTTGGGGGAAAATTACAGATATTTAATCAACAATTAGCAGAATTAAAAGATAATATTATTTTTAATTTTTATTTATTTAAACGGCACAAAAATTATGATTATCGATTTGCTGATGATATTAACCGATTAGATATCTTATTATTTGAACAATATAAACATCCGCAAAAACAATGAGAAAATCTTAATAAATATTTGAAAAAAACAAAATATTATTTTGAAGTTAAATTTTTATTATTATTTTTTTTAAATAATTTTATGGTTAATATATGAAAAGAAAATAGCTTATTATTAAAAAATAATCAATTAGAAATCAATCAACAAGAGCAGGAAGATCTTAGTAGAATATTAAATTTTTTATTATTGATGATTGAAAATCCACCCAAAGATCAGGAATTAATTACCCAATTTAAGGATATTGTGCTGTTTTACAAAAATAGGATTTTTGATGAGCAAAAAATTTTATTATTTTTAAATAATAAAAAAGAATCTCCACCAATTCTTAATCTTATTAAAGATGCTGAAGTTTTTCCGGCGGTCTTCTTAAATTTTGTTATTAATAATATTACTAAAATTATTGAATTAGCGACATTTAAAATTTGTTTTAGCCACTGACCAAAAGCCTTGGTTAATAAATCTCAACTAATTAATAGGGGCTATCTAAGTTTTATGAAAGATATTAATAAAATTAAGGCTGAAAAAAAGGTATTTGATAAACAACTAGTTGAATATGCTCGAAAATTAATAATACTTTTTGAAGATACGATTGTAAATGGCCAAAAGGATAACAACTTTAACATTATAATTAATAATCCGCGCCAAGATTTTATTCAAAAATTAAAAAATCATGACCCCAATTTATTGCCTGAATTTGCAAAGATTATTAATACTTTTTCTAATAATAGTTTGGATAATGTTAATGTTGTTAACTTACCAAGGAAGAAAAATGATATTAAAATTAAAAAAAACCAGAATCAACAGCACCAGGAAAAATTAACAAATGATAAAATTGCCTTGGAACCAATAATTTTAGCTATTAAGTAAATTGCTGCTTTTTATAATTAAATATAGTATAATTAAATTGTCCGTAAGGACAGTTTCTACGTTTTTATACAACGTTAAGGTGTGTTTGGGGTTATTAACCGCTATATAAATCAATGACTCTACACCCAGACACTTAAAGCGGTTTAGGGTTATTTTAAAAGCCAATTAAGAGATTAGTTAGTTTTTAAAATAACTCTTTTTAATTTAAATATCATTTAGGTAAATATCTCAGAAATTTCTCCTGCGATATTTTTAATGCAAACTAACAACAAAAAAGAATATGATCTTTAGCAACTAGATATTAAAAAAACCTAAAAAATAGGATATATTTATATATGATATTAGCAAAAGAAAGTAGGAAAAAAATGCGCAAACCAATTATTGTGGTGGTTGGACCAACAGCTAGTGGTAAAACAGACTTATCTATTATTTTAGCCAAAAAAATTAATGGTGAATGTATCAATGCTGATGCCACCCAAATTTTTAATGGGTTAGATATTGCGACGAATAAAATATTACCAGCTGAGCAAGATAATATTCCCCACCATTTATTATCAACAATTGATTTAAATGCTGACTATTCAATTAGTGATTTTCAACGAGAAGGGCGAAAGATAATTAATGATATTTGGTCGCGCAATAAAATTCCCATTGTGGTCGGGGGAAGTGGATTATATATTAATGCGTTACTAAAAGATTACCATTTTGATTCTCATCAGCGTGATCCGCACTTTGCTCAGCAATACCAAGAATATTCCAATCTTGGTTTATGACAATTATTGCAAAGGATTGACCCCATAGAAGCTGAGCGTACGCATTTTAATAACCGCAAACGTGTTCTAAGAGCTTTACAATATTTTCAAGAAAATAAAACCTTAAAATCAGCCAATGATGATGCTCAGAATAGATGATATTATGAACCTTATATTATTGGTTTGAATCCTGATAAAACAGAATTACACCAGCGAATTGCTACTCGGGTTGACAAACTAACTGCCCGGGGATTATTTGCTGAAGTAGCAGCGGCTTATGAATATTGCCACTTTGATGAAACTAAACAAAGTATGAAAATAATAGGGTGTAAAGAAATCATTGCTTATTTAAAGGGACAAATTACTTATCACCAGGCAATTGCCCAGATGGTGCACGCTAATAAAATCTATGCGAAAAAACAGTTGACATGGTTTCGAAACCAACTACCCACTACTAATTGATATGATTTTTATTATCAAGATTTTTTAACCATTACAGAGCAGATTATTAATGATTTGCTAGCTAGTAATTATTTAACTTCCATATAAAAAAACAAAGTAATTTTTAAAAAAATTACTTTGTTAGCCCATCACTAAATCAACAATCATTTTTACAATTGAAATTCAAATTAAAATAATTAAAATTCATAAAATAATGTTTTCTTGCTTTATATATTTTTTAACAAATATAGCACTAATTGTTCCCCCCACAGCACCCACGAGCATAGGGACTAAGACATTTGTCATCACTGGGGTATCTAAAAAGTAGTTGTGGTCACCCATGGTTGGTTCAATAATAATTGCTAATAAACTAGTAATCATAATAATTGAATGCGAAATTGGAGTGGAATCCTTAATATTTAACTTCACAAATAGTAATAAGAAGGGCATAATAATGACCCCGCCCCCCATTCCGGTTAAGGAAGTGATCATGGCAGCAATAAAAGAAATTGCAGCTAAAGAAAAAATATTTAAATATTTTGGTGGATTATCATTTAAAACAATATGGTACCATTTTTTAACCAGTTCTTTTTGAACGACCGTTTTCTTTTTTAATAAATATTGGTTAATAATTAATTGAATTGAAATATAACTTAAAAGAACAACAATGATAATGGTCGTAATGCGTTCATTAATTTTATTATTAAGTCAGTTCCCAAAGAAAACAGTTGGGATGGCAACCACCAGGGCCACTAAAATTACGGGATAGTTTAGTTTTTTCTTAATTGCACTAATAGCAGTACTAATTAGCGCACTAGCAAAAACTAAAATTGTGGAGACAAATTTAATTTCTTTGACGGGAATGGTTAATACTCAAACCATGACAGGGATGTGTAAAACACCACCCCCAACACCCGATAAATTCCCTAAGAAAGCAACTGCCCCCGCAAAAATTAGTAATAAGATAATATAGCCAACGGGAGACAAGGAGCTAAGAGCACTATTAAAAAACATCGCTAAATTATTCCTTTCAATTCTCATTTTTGCTAATTATATCATTCTGATTCTGAGGAATAAAATTTATTAATTAGTTAATTAAATCTGTTAATAAAAAGCAAAAAATATTGACTTTTTTTTTTTTTTTTAGAATAAGACCATAGAATATTTTCCATATTCTAGCAAGTAAATTATATCAAATCTTAAGCGATTAGATTTATATTTTTTATAAATTAAGATATAATTATTACGCCATAACTATGAAAGGATGACAAGACAATGGATGTTATTACATTACAAAATGTAACCAAGGAATACAGTCCAAATGTTGGGTGTTTTGATATTAATATTACCGTTAAAAAAGGGGAAGTTTATGGTTTTATTGGTCCGAACGGTGCTGGTAAAACAACGGTAATCCGTCAAATGATTGGCTTTATCAAATCAGACCAGGGGACGGGGACAATTCTTGGCCATGATATTTGAAAAGATACAAAAAACATTATGGAAAACTTAGGGTATTTAGCAGGGGAAGTTAGCTTACCAGAATACATGACGGGGATTAATTATTTAAAAACTATTGCGGAAATAAGGGGCAATGTTGATTGAAAATATGTCGAAAAATTAATTGCCTATTTTGATTTTGATCCTAAACGGAAAATAAAAAAAATGTCAAAAGGGATGAAACAAAAAGTGGCGATTATTGCGGCATTTATGCATAAACCAAAAGTATTAATTTTAGATGAGCCAACCAGTGGGTTAGATCCTTTAATGCAACAAAAATTTGATACGTTAGTTAAAAATGCCCAAAAAGAAGAAGCCACTATTTTTATGAGTTCTCATATTTTTGGCGAAATTGATAGTACTTGTGATAAAGTAGCGGTTATTAAAAAGGGAAAAATTGTTTCGGAAGTTGATGTCCGGGAAATTAAAAATAATGCCGACAAAATATATGAATTAAAATTTAGTACTTTAAATGATTATAATAATTTTGCGACAACAAACTGACGAGTTATTGGCACTGATCAAATGGTTAAAATTATTAAAGTCGAAGTTAAAAACGCCGATGTTAATAAATTTTTAAAAGAAGTCTCAAATTATCAATTGGAATACTTTAAGGAATTACCTTTTAATTTAGAACAACATTTTATTAAATTTTATAAAGATGAGGTGCAATTCAATGATTAATTTTAAATTTGTTAAAGCCCAATTTAAAAGTGTAATTATTCCAATTATTATTTTATTTATTTTATTCGTTGTATTATTAATTCCAGCGTTAATTTTAAATAGTTTTGCGCCCGGAATTACAATTGACAAATCTGGTTCCGGTGGTCCGGAAAGTTCGGGTGAACTAGGAGGCGCAATTTTATTGCCATCAACTTTGTATGGAATCCCAGGGTTTATTTTAATGTTTGCCTTTGGAATTGTCTTAATCCATATTTTACTAGTAAAAGAAACGGACCGGGGTTATTTAGCTTCGTGGCTAACAACTCCAATGACCAGAAGAACAATTTTAAATTCAAAATTATTTGTTATTTTGTCATCAATTATGATGGTTAATATTGTAATGTTAATTTTACAATTAATCTTCTTTGCTGCGCTTTATCGTGATTTTCACCACCAAGCACAAGTTGATATTGTCTTAGCAAGTTTTAGTTTTCTATTTTTATCATTCTTATGAACAGCTATTAACTGAGTTATTATGGGATTTTTTAATAAACCAGGAGCCGCCTTATCAGTTGCCATTGGAGTATCAACATGGTTTATTATTTGTGCTATTTTAAGTCAGATGTCAGGGATTGATGCCCAATTTAAGTTCTTAAAATATTTTAAATATTTTACTATTACTTCATTCTTTAATCTACCTTTTAATTTTGGTGATTTACCAGATGTCCATGATCCCTCAATTCCAGCTGGTTTTCATGGGACAATCTATGCGGAAGTAAAACCAATTCATGCCTTAGACTTTGCGTGGCAAATGCCCGTGATGATTATTGTTGGGGCTGGAGGCTATTATGGTGGTAATTTAATTGTTATCCATAAGGACCTGGCATTATAATTAAAATATCTTTTCTTTCTAGTAGTAATTGATATAATAAAATTATTAACAAGGAGGAAAGACTATGTCAGATAAAAAAACAAGTCATAATGAGGCAAGCATTGCGGCTAAAGTATTACATGATCCTAATGCAACACCAACGGCAAAAAGATTAGCCGCCTCAGCATTAGCCCAGTCAAATTCAGAAAAACATACTGGGGATGAAGAAGCAACCTTTGCTTCAAAAGTTTTAACTGATCCTAATTCATCAAAAATTGAAAAAGAATTAGCTGCCTCAGTTTTAAGCCAAGCAAAAGGGAAACATCAATAGTTTATTTAAAAAAGTCTCGGGGTAGACTTTTTTTATTTTTAATAAGAATTTTAGAAAAGATTATAAAAATAGGGATTTTTATATTAAAATATTATTAACGAAACTTATGAAAAGAGGGCGAGGGATATGTATTAAAAAATTAATAAAAAATTCAATTCAGAATTTATATAAAAAAATTTTAAATTATTTATCAATTTTTATTTTGTTACTGTTATCCGTTGCTGTCTTTGGCGGAATGTTTACTTATAATAGTCAACTTGACCATTTATATAACCAGGCCTTAATTAATTCGAAACGTTATGATGTCCATGTTAATTTAAATAAGTTAGACTTAAATACTTTTACGTATTCAAAAATTGCTAATGATTGAGTCGGGTTTGATAATTTTGCTGGTAATGATAAAGCCGCTTCTGACTGAATTAATTTTATTACTCAAACAAATAATAATAAAAGTGTTTGTTTTGATAGTACTAGCAATGATGGGTTAGATAAACTTTTTGATAAGTTTATTAGTGATAATGGTTTAACTTTTAAACCGGGCAAGACAAAAGCAATGTTTTTACGGGACATTAAATTATTAAACTGTAACTATGTATCTTATAGTTTTAATAAATTAATTAAAACTAATGCCAATCCCAATCTGCACTTACCAGCGTGAGACTTAGTTGTTAATAATAGTACGGACTTAGTTGTTGATAATATTGATTATCATTTAGTGAATGCTTATCAAAATTCTAGTGATGCGATTTGAACTAATCCCAACCTTAATATTCCTTATATTAATAAAGGATTAGTAACGGCCGATAATATTACTGATGGCCAAATTATTGTTAACCGTTATTTCTTAGAAGAAATGAATTATAGTTTAGGAAACGGGATTATTATTGGGAAGGATAGTGACGGGAATCCTAATTATTACCAAATTATGGGTGAAGGATATGCTTATAGTGATATTATGTACCAAACCTTTGGGGCCGCCTCGGGAAACTTTGCTGGAAGTGGGAATGTTAAAACAGCGTTAGTTTACATGACTAACAATGATTTTAATAAGATTATGTCCTATAATCCAAGTTTAACAAATAATTACCAGGGCTATTTAAAGTTTGCCC
Source organism: Spiroplasma sp. DGKH1 (assembly GCF_040940205.1). Classification (NCBI taxonomy): domain Bacteria; kingdom Bacillati; phylum Mycoplasmatota; class Mollicutes; order Entomoplasmatales; family Spiroplasmataceae; genus Spiroplasma; species Spiroplasma sp. DGKH1. The sequence continues at coordinate 73,932 of NZ_JASTWG010000003.1, forward strand.
CGGAAGATGATTTTAACCAAGCCTATAATTACTTAAATGAACTAATTTTTAATTATTTTACCGCTAGTTGATACCAGATTATTACCCAATATAATGATGTGGGAGAAGCTGGTCAGCAACAAACATTTATTCAACTAAATTATATTATGTTTTCTGTTGTGTGTTTAGCTGCTTCAATTGTAGTGTTAGTAATTGTTTATTTCTTTATTAAACGTGATATTAAATCACAACGAAAAACCTTAGGAATTTTAAAAGCATTGGGATATCATACTCCCGAGTTATCATTTGGAGTTGTTGTTCCAATTATTATTACAATTTTTGTGGCTTGTTTATTTGGTTACTTAGGATCCTTAGGAGTATCTGCTTATTTTACTATTTTAAACAAACCAGTAGCATTACTACCATTTGATAATGTTTATAATAATTGAATTATTTTTGCTGTTTTTATTATTGGGTTCCCAACTATTTTTGCTAGTATTACATATTTAATTACAATTATTATTTTGCGTACCAAACCATTAGATTTAATTAATGAACGCGAACGGGTAAAAGTTAAACGGTCAAAACAATTAGTTAAATATGTTCGCAAACCATTAATATTCTTACCGTTTGGGATCCGGTTAACAACTTCGTTTGCCCAAAAATCAATTTCCAAATGGTTTACGGTTTTAATAACCTTCTTATTTGGTTGTTTGGTGTTATTATTTGAATTTAACGTGATTGACTTATTTAATGGTTATATTAACGATTTAATGCGTAGCTATGGTCATAATGTTACCCAAATTGTTAATTTACCATCGCAGTTTCAATATCAAACCTCAACGAAGCCGAACCAACACTTAGAAATTGATTATAATCCTGATAAATGAAACTACACCTGGTTAGAACAACAAGAAATTAGTAGTAGTTTAGCCTGAAGTGCTTTTAACTGTTCGTATGAATGATCAAACCAGAACTTACCAATTCATTTTCGTGATCGTCAAGATAAAGAAGGGGTGATTGACCCTAACATTCAAGATATTTTACAACGTTCAATGATGAATGTTTGTATGAATGGTGATTATTTAAAACAAGCTGTTCATAGTGGGTCGTTTAAACAACTAATTGATATTTTAAAAACAATGATTCCTCCCAACCAAGTGGTTGCTTTAACAACATTTTTACAAAGTGCCAAAGCTGCTAGCCAGCTCCCAAATGTTGCTTTTAGTAAATTTGTAATTGATAAAAAATTAGACTTATCAATGTTAAATTCAGCGTTAACTCCGAATGCAATTAGTGCTGATACTAAAATTAAAAGAGCTGATGTCTATGGGTTAGATCCCAACAGTGATTTTAAAGATTACTTTAATTTTAATGATAAAACAAGTAATATTGATCAGATTTTTACTCCAATTAACTTAACAACCGATCCCATTCCAATTGTCGTGGCCAAACGGATTTGATATAGTGGGGAAGTGCCAATTAATAGTCCATTTGAATGGAACTTACGAATTACCCCTAGTGATTCAATAAAAGTAAAAGTTAAAATTGTTGGTTATGTCACTAATGATACTTCGACCCAAAATATTTTTATGAATATTCAAACCTTGCGACGTTTAATGGGGGTTCATAATCCAAATGATCCTAATGATGATACGTGGTTTGATAGTCACCCTTATTTTGGTAATAATGTTATTATTTCGCGCCGGGCAAATAGTTTCCAACCAGAAGCTTTTTTAACAATGTTTTCAAAACTAGGAACCGCGAGTGCTAATTATCAGTTCTTTGCGACTCCTCCGGGTGCGACACAACCAGCCCTCGTGATGAAATCAATGCTAAACATGAGTATTTTAAATGGGCAAAATACAATTTCGCCATTAAAAATGGTCCAGGAAGCGTTAGAAAAAGTGTTTGGGAATGTTATATTATTATTAGAAATTACCGCCATCTTTACCTTCATTATTGTAGCCTTTATCTTAGTGGTTTTAATTAACATGACAATTGAAGAAAATAAAATAATTATGGCAACCATGAAAGCAATGGGATATTCCAATGGTAAGGTTTTAACCTATGTTTTAGCTTGATATATCTTTGCCTTTGCCATAGGGCTTGGATTACCATTCCTAATCTCCTATGGCGCCTGAATTATTATTGTCCGCTTGATCTTTAATATGACAGGAATTCTCTTTACCTTTGCTTTTTCATGACAAAGTATTGTAATTGTGGTGTTAGCATTATTAGCGTTAACCGTGGCAGAAACAGTCTTTATCTTATTACGAATGAAAAAACACCGGTTAATTGACTTAACAAAAGGATAAAAAACACTCCACGGAGTGTTTTTTAAATATTTTACTAGTTATTTGACAGGCAATCTGGAATATGATAAGGTAAGAATAGTAATTTAATATTATAAATTTATAAAATCTTGAATATTTTTATAAAAAACTAATAAAAAAAATTAAAATTTTTTGAAAATTTTTATGAATTTTACAAAATTTGCGATATAATGAATTTGTAGTTAAGAAGAAACGGTTAAAACTATGGAAAATATTACTTATTAATTCACGGTCCATGTAATAAATAATTGATTCTAGGTTTAACCTTGCTATCAAGACTACAAAATTGAGAAGTAATTATATTGTTTTGATGAGAAATAATGATAATAGTATAAAAATTTAAGGTCAAATATGCTGTCTGTATTGGATAAATAATTTATTTATATGTAAAAAATGCTTGTTAAAATAATAAAAGTTCATTAAACAATATAAGTACTAAAAAAATCTATATGTTGCCTTTGGGGGTCTCTTTTACAAGAGGCTCTTTTTTAGTGGAAAGGGGAGGTTTTTTGACCGATAGGGGAGAAAAAAACCTCCTAACCAGCATTAAAATCTTAATTTTAGTTTATAATATATAATGATTAGGAAAAAGGGGTTTCAAAATGAGTGATCAAATCGAAAAACATTTCAATGATAATTTAAAAGGCCAAGAACGATCAATGTTTGATGCTTTGCTAAAGAGTTATTTTTTAGATGATGACCAGTTGGATTATTTGCATCAATACTATAAACCAATTTTTACGATTGCGGATAATGAAGATTGCATTTGTTTCAGTGGGAAAAAATACCAAGATTGTTGTAAACCATTAGTATTAGCAACTCCCCATGCGCGGGATGAATATTTATCAATTTTACAAGCAATTAGTGATCCCCAGTTAAAAGAACAGTATCTTTACCAAGAGAAAGAACATTATACTAACGTTCGCAACCAACAACAACAAAATGAATGTATTTTAAGAGATTGTCAAAATCCAGTTGTTCGCAATGACCTTTATAACCCGGAGTTAATTAAAGGTAATTATTTTATTGATCGTTATCAAGAAAAACATTTTTTTAAAAATATTAAAAATAACTTTTTAGCCTTAGAAGAAGGTCCTGGCGATTGTCCTTATTATTTTTATTTACTTTGTCAAAATCATAGTGATGAATATCTAAATAATCCTAAGTTATTAACTCCGCAGCTAAAAGCGTTATTAATGAACATTGGGGATAATTTAATTGACCACCAGGTTTGTTATGAAACCTTTATTAATTTTTACCAGTTATTAAGTGTTGCTGAACAAGTAATTTTAACTTTAAAAATACGGAAACTTATTAAACTCCATTTAATTTATGAATTAGAATTATACCGTTTAGTGAATGATTTAGATAATACTAATAAAAGCTATCTTAAACACCAAATTGTGCTCAAAAAACCCCTAACTTCATTTACAATTAATGATATTTTATTAGCCCAGATTACCCCAATTACATTTCAAGCAATTAATTCGCCAAACAACCCGTTTTTGCCAAATAAATTATTATTTGTAATTAATACGGTTGAAAATAACACTGGGGTTATTAACTTTTATTATCATAAAAATAACCGGATCTATAATTTATACTTTAATGAATGAACAGAAAAAATTAAAACCGACAAAGAATGGTTAACTTATAGTTCAAGTTTAATTATTAACCAAACTAACCACATCTTAATTAACCAAAAGTATTATGATAAATTAAATAGTAAAACAAAAGAGTTAATTAATATTTATTATTACAATCGCTTTGAACAACCGCGCAATAGTGGGGAAGAATTAATGCTACAAACATTTATTAATAATTTTAATAAAGGAATTAATATTATTAAATAGAAAGGAATAACATGACAACAATTGGGTGAGTATTTATTGGCTTATTTATCGGTTTAACACTAATTTTTCTTGGTTTTTTAATATGGTTTAACTATAAGAAAAAACACCTGATTTTTGAAATTTTTAAAAAATTAGAAGTTGATAACCAAAGTTTTATTAATAATGACTATCCCCATTTAACCATGAGTCCGATTAAAGTTAAAATTAACCTGCAACCAAATGAAGTGGTCTATTATACAACCGCAATTAGCAGTTATTTAATGCCGTTATTAGATAAAAAAGAAGTTAGTAACCATTCTAAATATGTAATTGAATTTCCGGGGGGAATTAACGTTGGTTATGCGGGGAAAACGCGGTTCTTAAAAAGTACGACCCCAGTTGTTTTTCAAGAAGGGTATTTATTTATTACCAACCAACGAATTTTAATTGTTAACCCCGAAATTACTACCATTTGGGAACTAGCAAAAATTACAAACTTAGAATTATCAATCATCCGGATTAATCAGCGCTTATACCAGGGATTTTTCTTATATTATGAACAAAATAAGTATTTTATCATTAGTAATGATTTAAAAACACCATATTTAATTAAAAAAGTACAAACAGAAGGGGAGTAGCAATATGGAAATTGGATTTATTATTTTTTTTGGTGTCATGGGGATTTCAGTAGGGGTCACCTTAATTTTAGGAATACTCCAACAAGTTAAAATTCAAAATTATAAAAAAGTTTATCGTAGTTTTCAAACGGCAATTAATGATCACCGCCAAGAACTAACAACCCCTTTACAAGCAATTACCATTGATTATCAACTCCCAGTTGATGAAGTATGTTATGCGAAAGAAGAAGTTGAAGTATATATCTTAGAAAACACCAAAGAAATTAACCATAATAGCTTTTATTTATATCCCCCAGTGAAACCTGAGCAACCCCAATATAAAATTGAAAATTTAAATGGTTATATTAACTTAAAATCACCGCACCGCACCAGAAGATACTATGGGAATCTATATGTTACTAATAAACGAGTGTTAATTGATGATATTAAAACTTATAAAACAATCTGGCTCAAAGATATTATTTATTGTTATCCAAGTATTTTTAATCTTAATAGTACCTTTGAAGTTGGTTTTTTCATTAGTACGAAGGATAATATTTATAAGTTTTTAACAAAAAATGTTAAAATATCAATGATCCTCTATAAACTATTATTACAACAACAAAAATTAATTACGACAGAGAAGGGAAGTTAAAATGGAATTACATATCATATTAGTTTTTACCTTAATTTTAGCCTTAGCATTGTATGTTTTTAATTTTTTATTCATGGTGCAATATCATCGTCAACGGGATGTTAAAGACTATCGCCAAGAATTTCGCTGAACAGCGATGATTCGTTTTATTTTTATTTTTATCTATGCTGTTTTAACCCCCATTATTATTTTTATTATTGTTGATTATATTTTATTATTAACCATCCCTGATATTGCCCCGGTTTTTTCTTACTTATATGTTATTATTGGTCTAATTGATTATGGTTTAATCCTAATTTATTTAATCATCCAAACCCAATGTTTAAATAGTTTATGAATTAAAGTTAATGACGATGCCATCTTCTTTTTAGATGAAGAAATTCCTCTTAGTGCGATCGTTGGGATTGCTGTTAAGGGCATTACCAAAAAATTAATTTATAATGTTGACGGGGAAACTGATAAAAAAACAATTATTGGTAAAAAAACTTTTTCCTTCTTACAAGCGATAAAAACCCCTAATAATGAATAAAATTCGATTAGAATCTAATCGAATTTTATCTTTATGACAATTATATAATAGAAACATTTACTTTTTAAAAGTGAAAAGATTGAAAATAAACTTATTTTTATAATTAATTATATTGTATTTAATCAGAGATATTTAAAACTAAAAGGGGAGAGATAGTTTCTTATTTTATTAAATATAAAAATTAAAGCTAGTAAATATTTCTATAAAAATTGCTAAATTTATTAGGAAATTATTATTTCCCATACCCATATTATATTCCGTTTCTTAAAAATTACAATAATATTTTCTATTATTTAAAAATTATTTATAATATTTTACAAACAATTATTTAATTAGTATGTTAAAATAATAACGAGAATTTTGCTTTAAATAAAAATGTTAAGATTATTTTTTTAAAATTAAAAATAGGGGACTAATTAAATATGTTAAAGAAAGTAAAAAAAAGTATTTATAGTATTGCAATATCAATACTAAATTTCATTATTTTTATTATTGCATTTTTTGCTTTATTAGTTTTTTGTTTATTTCTTAGTTTTTTCATTATTCCTAAACTTATTAAAAAAGATAATAGTCTGTTTATTTTAACATTTGTCTTTTTAAGTATTAGTATTTTATTTTTTCAATATTTTATTTTTTTTCGGGTTTTACAATATAGTTCACTGGTATTTCTCAATAAACATACTAATTTATTATTAATATTTAGTATTTTAACAATTAATATTTTGGGAATGTGGTGCTTATCACAAACAAAAAAATGAGATAAAAATTATTTTAATAAATATGATGATAACTTTATGAAAATCCAGGAAGATACTAAACTAAGAGTTAATCAAAGGACAATAGGAGTATGAATTGTTTCCATGTTAGTATTTGGGATTTTATTTAGTTTTGGATATTTATGAGGATGATTATATCTTAAGGAAAGTTTAAAAAACAAAACTGAAATATTTCATTGTGATCGGTATAATAAAATTTGAATAGGGGGGTTAGATTTATATTTATATCAACTTAATTAAATAATTTAAGTCCCCTATTATTTTTTTTATTTATTTTTTTTATTAATTGCCTTATTAACAGCAGCTTCAATTAATTTTTCAACTTCATCAATTGATAACACAATAGTTTTATTAACTGCTTCTTTATTAGTTACTTTTTTATTAGTTGTTGGTTTGACTGGTGCTGTTTTTTTATTTGCTGTTGTTTTACCATTATTATTAGCCGTTTTAACAACTTGAGATGATGGTTTATCCGTTGCTTTTGATTTCGATGCAGGAGAACCAGCTTTTTTTTGTTTTTTAGCTGTTGATTGTTTTTTTGTCATCTCAGCATTTAATTGATCCAAATCAGCATCCGCTAAGATTGCAGCTGATAAGGTATTATTATTGTCATCTTGATTATTAGCAATATTTTGATTAAAATGACGATTAGCTTGGTAAGCATGATCAATAATTTCTCTTAAGCCTGAATTTGATGAATTAAGAGCAGGGGAGTTATTATCCAAATTATTTTCCACAGGAGCTGGTTGTCCAGTAACGGCTGCTCTTAAACGAGCCATTTTTGCTTTAATATCATTTTCATCAACTCCGGTTGACATCCCCTCTTCTGTTTCTAAACCTAATTTTGATTTTAACGAGGCATTATTTTTTTTCGCATTTTGTAGAATATATTGAATTGTCCCCTTTTCGGCATTTACTGTTTCAACAGTAGCAGCTGTTGGATTTAACATCCGATTCATTTTTGCTTTAATTTTTGTTTCATTAGCTGACGATATTGCCCGGTTTGTATTTTCTGAACATTCATGAATTTTTAAATGAATTGGACAAAAAGTTGGTTTTCCCATAACATTGATTCCCCTTTTCTGTTGTTTTACTACCCTATTACTTAATATTATTATAACCTATTTTATTTTTTTAACAAATTGCATTCTTGAAAATAAAAAAAGCTGATGGTGATCCTCTTAATCAGCTTTTTATAATTAAATTATTTTATTTTCCAAAATAAATATTATTTAAATTAGCATAATAATATGCTCCTGAACTACATCAGAACGAATCTTCTTGGCGTTGGAACGCTCAATAAATGTTGTGATCATCATGTCATAGATAGAATCAAACCGCCATAAATTGGTTTCCAATAACACTTCCACTTTTTTCACATTCTCAAGTGGCCGGTGATGTTTTAGGATTATTTAAAGCAATATTTGTTGTTGTCGTTTTCATGTTAGTAAGACTTCCATCTTCTCCTCAGGCACGAACACTTAACGAACCATTTAAGGTTACATAGGGGTATTTCTTAACAAAACTATCTCAACTATCAGCATAATCAAAATAATCTAATAAGATATGAGTTTCTGTATGGAAATCACTAGAAGAAGTCCCATTATAAGATTGATGCGATTTAAAACCAATATTAATTTGGAACGGAGCAGTTGAATTATTTCGTAAGGTCATTGTGATTGTGGCATGGCCAAAATATTTTTTTGTGTGGGTTCCATCAATTGTGATTGTAGTTTTCACTGCACTATTGTTAGGAGGAATTTTTGTGGTTGTGCTAATAATAATTCCAGTGGTTTGGACGGCAGCTTTCAGCACCGGATTCATATGAGAATCACTGGTAATTGCTTTAATCAGTTCTTCTTGAGTAACACCATTAATAGTGTAATCACCATCTGCTGAATAATCACCGTTAAAGTAATTTAAATCAATGGTATTAGCAGTTATTAATAATGTTATTTTAGCTTGTCCTTTATAATGTTTAGTATTATCAGCATTAATAACAATTGTTATTGGGTGGGGTTGATTATCATAAATTAGTTTTGAATCTGTTGTAATGGTCAACCCTGGTAAGGTTAAAATATTTTTTAGATCAGAACTTAGCCCATCCACTTTTGTTAAGGCATCTAATAATTCTTTTGAATTTAAGTCAGGTTCCACAATTGGCGGTGAACTTGTTAAATCTTGGTTTCAATTGGTAATATCTGTTTTGGGATAAACCATTGAAACTAAAATTTTTGCCGTTCCAGTGTAATCTTGTGATTGATCGGCATTAATAGTAATTTCAATATCATGGATTAAATCATCTTGGGGTAATTTTGACTTTGTGCTCACAATTACCTTCGGATCATTAATGGCGCTTAGAATCACTGGATTAGTTTGTTTAATTTGTTTGAGAGCTTTAATCAAAGCTGCTGAGTCAACACTATTACTAATAATATTTCCATAACTAGTATAGTTTCCCCCATCATTAGTAATATCAGTTTTACTTGTTTTCGCCATTAACTTAATAGTTGCTGTTCCGGTATAATCTAAAGTTTTATAGGCATTTAAGTTAATATCAATTTCATGTGGTAATCCATCATCTGGTAAATTAGAATGAGTAGCAATTAATAAGTTACTTTCTTTTAAAACATTTAAAGTTGTTTGGTTAATTCCTTGGACTTTTTGCAACGCATTTCGTAAACTTTCGTCATCAGTATTTGGTTCAACAACCGGTGGTTTTGCTGTTAGATCTTGACTAAGAGTGTTGATTTTCATTTTACCAGCAATAGCTGGAATTGTAATTGTCAATCGGCCACTGTATACCAGGGTATTAGTAGCATCGATTGTTACTTTTAATAAATGACTTTGTCCATCATCCGGTAATTGGGAAGTGGTAGTTAACATAATATTAGGATCTTGAGCAGCCGCAATTAAATGGTGATCCATCCCCATCACCGAAGTTATTAAGTAAACTAAACTATTAAAACTAGTATCATGAATTGTCACTGGTGATGAGGTTGTATAATCATTTTTTAAATGCGAAATATCAAATTTATCGGAAATTAAATTTAACTGACAATTAAGTTGTCCTTTAAAGTCATTTGTATTATTAGCATCAAGTGTAAAATTAATTGGGTGGGGTAACCCATCATCAATCATTTTACCCTTAATATTAATAACTTCCATCCCCTTCTCACGTAAGGCACTTGCTAGATTCGGATTTAAGTTAGGTAATAATTTTAGGGCATTTAATAAATTAGTGGGATCAATGTTAGCAATATGGACAGCATTATTATGCGTAAAGTTACCATCTAATCAAGAAATATCAAATTTATTCGCTTTAATATTCATCGTCAAACTGGTAATTCCTTTAAAAATCTCGGAATGTTGGGCATTAACATTAATTTTCATTAAGTGGTATCCCCCATCATACTGTAGAGGATCATTAGTTGTTAAAATTGTGGTATTATCATTAATTGCACTTTGTAAATCCGGATTTAAATTAGGGATATGTTGAACAGCAGATAATAATTCTTTCGAGGAAGTATTATGAATAATTGCTTCGGTTTTATAATAATCGCCCCCATCTTGCGAAATATTAATTCGCCGGTCAATATGTGGTTGGGAATGATTTAAATCTTCAAATAGTTGTCACCCACCAATTCCTAACCCCAGCAGTAAAGTTCCAATTAATAATGAAATAATAGTAAAACGATGATTTGATTTTAAAAATAATGTTTTAAAATAATGTTTATGTTGGTTAAAAACATTTGTTTTATAATATTTTAATTGTTGTTTATTAAAATATGCTAATTCTTTTTTTGTTGGTTCTAAAGCAAATGGTGAATTAACTGGAACAAGTGGTCAAGGTTTAATATTAACAAGCGCATTTTTACTTCCTTTAGCATCAAGATTTTTCTTACTTTCTTTAAATTTCTTAATGACCAAACTAGTTGGTAAAGTTACTGTTTTAGTTTGAAAATTAACTTGGCGTGGATTTTCTCTTAAATTATTTCTTATAAATAATCCAAAATAATGCTTTTGACATTTAAAAATAATAACAGGTTGAATGTTATTTTCTTCATTAAAATTATCAGTTGTAGCAACGCTAAAAATAATTAAATTTTTAATATCATTTTTTGTTTTTAAAAAATTAATAATTTTTTGGTAACATTTTTTACATAATTTGGATTGATTATGTTGGTTTTCCATTCATTATCCCTCCTTTATATTATGCAAGTTTTTCATTTTTTTAGATGTTAATAAAAGAAAAGTACCAAACAAAAATTAATCTGTTTGGTACTTTTCGTACTCTCATTAACTGCTTTTATTATAATTGAAAAAAATCAATTTTGCAATGAATATTTTCGAAAGGTTACATAAAACTAGTTAATGATGTTTTATATTCATAAAATAACTTATTGTTTTCCCCAAGTTTCTTTAAAAGCATTCGCAAAATTTCAGTTATTTTTTGCATCATAATTAACAGCTCATGTCATTAATCCACGGGCATTAACATGGTTATTAACTAAAAGGTCATAAGCTTTTTTAATATCAGCGTTAGTAGCATACCCACTACCAGCGGCACTTGGAGTTGCCGGAAGGCCCATTACTAATTTATCAGCAGGGATTTGGACAAAATTATTGATTCCCCCACCATTTGCAATATATTTAGTAATTAGGTATAAGAATTCCCCTTTATATTGAGTATTATCATTTGTTAGCCACCATGGTAAATATGGCATTGCATCATGGTCAGCAGCTTCAACACTAATACCATCGCCAAATTGGTTATAAAATTGGGGATTTACCCAGTCATAATAACCTTTTAAATCATTAATATAAGAAACATAACCCCCCGTTGCGCCTCTTAAATATGGAAATTCGGGTGCTAACGAAATATAAAATGATTTATTTTGAGTTGAATAATATTGTTTTAAATTAATTAATGATTGCACAATAACTTTTTCATTATCCCCAGCAGTAATTGAACCACCTTCTAAGTCAATGTCAATTCCATCAATGCCATATTCACTAACATATGTTTTGATTTGATTTTCAAAAGCTTGTTGTTGTGATAGTGCCATTTTAATATTAGCAGTTGCACCCCCTAATGAAAGCAATACTTTATGTCCTCAACTGTGTTGATATTCAATTTGTTGAATAAAATCACTTGCTTGGGGAGTGAAAGTAGGAATTGCCCCCGGAGTCATTGTTGTCATGAATGAAACATCAATTACATTATATGCTTGATCAACATTTTTCATACTAATTTGATCATTTCATTCATACCAATAACCAACTAATAATGGTTTATTTGCTAACGGATCAATTGAATGACTAGTAACTGTTCCTCACTGAAGAACTACATAATAAAGATGATAATAAAGTTAATAAAATTTTCATAATGTTTCCCTCCTTATGAAAGTATTTCTAATAATTTATTTGATGGTCATATTTATTAGCCTTAAACGTTTTTTAAACTTCTCAATTTTAATACAACCCTCATTAATAGGAAGTTTTTACCCTCCTAATTCACATTATATAACTATTTTTTATTATTTATCTAATTTTTTTATTTTTAATTAAAAAATTTTCTATTCTTATGAAGGCTATCTTAATAATAAAAATCTAATAATTTATAGTTAACCCGATAATTTTTAAAAAAAATTGAAAAAATAATTATTTATAGAGTTATAATGAAAATAGAAAGAAGGAAAAAATATGGGAAATTGTAATAATCAATGTACAGGATGCAATTGTAGTTGTAACTTATCAGGAGCCCAACACGCCAACGGAACCAAATGTAGTGAATGTACAAAATGCAAACCAAATGATGATCATAGTCGAAAATAAAGTAACCAAAAAAAGATTATATTAAATATAATCTTTTTTAATAAAATTATTTTTATAAATCATCTTTAAAATTTAAGTAAAAATATCAAGAGGTTAACGGAGTATAAAAGATTGAGTTATCAATAGTTTTATTACCAAACATTAGATCAAAACTTCAGTATCATTTTTTATTAATCCCAATGGTATGCGCATCGCGGGTAACTCATGAATGTTTACTTTTTGTTTCATCGCCAAGGGCAAACATTTCAATGTCGGGTAATTTCTTAATATCTTCCTGGGCTAAAAAATCATTATTAAGTTCAACTAAAGCCCCATCATATTTTTTGGCCTTAATTTTATTAAATAGTTCTTTTGGCAAGTGAATTGTTCAATGATCACTTGCTGATTCAATGCGATAGTGTTTCATAAAACTAGTAACAATCGTTGCAAAATTGAATAGTTTTTGTTTTAATCCTTCTTTGGAAATGGCAATAGTCACAGTTAATGGCTTACCACTATTAGTGACCACACTTGATAAGGGCATTCCGGCAATGTTAATTTTTGCTAAATTAACATTAAAACTAGCTAATTGTAATCGATCTTCGGTGATTTTAAAGATTTTTAACATGTCAGTATAAAATTTTAAAAAGTTTTCTGGGGTAATTTGTTCTGGTTGAAATCCCACTCCTGCTCAGCGATCAGAAGAATACTTAGGATCTGCAACCCCCATTCCATTTGTTGTTTGGTCAATCGCAGAAGATAATAATGTTAAAATAGATTGGCTATCATTTCAAGTTACTTGCTGCATAATTTCACTAAGATCTGGCTCATTATTTAAAAAACTAATTAATTCTGATTGCACAATATTATCTAAGACTAAATGGGATTTTGTATAATTAATATCAAATTTATCATATAACTTTTGATATTTTAGATTTTTATCAATAATAATATCATTATTGTTGAAGTACTTATAGATCGCTCCCGATATTTTAGCGATTGATTCCGTTTGAAATTGTTTAATTCTTTGCGGGTCATTTGTAACAATGAAATCAAAACCAAAATTATTCATTGCCGTTAATTCTTTATAGTTAATAGTATAACTAATATTAAGCTGGTAATTAACAGCCTGGAGACCATTAATATTAACACTTGGATTTAGTTTACTTAATTTAATTAAGTCAATATAACCAAGCATACTAGTATTTTTATCGAGATTTCAAGTTAACGGATAACTATTAACATAAACATTAGAATATTCTTGCGCTATTTTAATATTAATTTGGTTTAGATAAGTTTTAAAAATTGCATTAATACTGGCAATTCCCTCTTGAAATTTTGAATCATCCGCTTTAATTGCGACTGTTGGTTGCGCAGCACTGACACTATTAAAAAATTTTTTGAATACTTGCGAACCATATTCAGTAGCATCAATAAACTGGTTTGAACCTAAAAAATCTAAAAAATACTTAGTTGTCATATTCGCAATATCGTTTAAAACTTTAGCATCCTTGGTTGTGGTAGTATCTGGAGTAGCGTTATTTGATTTAGAACCAGTACAAGCAATTAGGGTCGTTGTTGCACCGGCTGTGAGACTAATTGTACCTAAAATTGTTAATAATTTTTTCATAGAGTTCTCTCCTTATTCTGCTTTTTTGCATTAACAATTTTTTCCCTTTTCAAAACCTTTGCTTCTCATTGTAGGATTAATTTTTCTTTTATGTTGTCGATTTATCAAGATATAAATATATTGTAATAAAAAAAAAAAAAAAACTGGCATTTAAGTTTTTTTAAAATTTAAGTTATTTTTTTATGAAAATTATTGATAAATTTAATCCTAAATGATTATTAAAATAAATTTACTAAAAAAAAGATTATATTAAATTAAAATATAATCTTTTTAAAGTTATTTATGTTGTTTTATTAAGATTGTTTTAAAAATTTTTATATTATATTAATTAAGTTATTTTTAGTTGCGATTAACATATAAATTAGGAAGATAAACAGCTGACCACGGTGAATATGAAATTGAGCCATCAAAAGTATGGTCCCCAAACATAAAACTAAAACTATAACCATGACCCCCATCTTTATATTTTAATTGGTTTTCATTAATAGTTGTTCAACTCCCAGGGCGACCAACAGTGTTAACAATGGTATCATCACCTAGGTAAAATAAACCAATATCGGGAAGGTTTTTAATGTTTTCTTTTTCTAAGAAATCATTAAATAAAAATGGTAGAGATTCAGTATAATTTGGGGCTGATTTTAACTCATCAAAAACTTTACTTGAGACATGCAAAATTTGATGATCTTTATAAGATTCAATCCGATATTCTTTATAAAAAGAAACAACAATTTGCGAATAATTCATTAGTTTTTGTTTTAATCCTTCTTTGGAAATTCCAATCACAACATTTAATGGTTTGCCATCTTTGCTAGCGACTCCCGATAACGGCATTCCAGCGACACTAATTTTTGATAAGTTAACATTAAAATTAGCTAGTTGTAAGTCACCCTCACTAATATTAAATACTTGTAATAAGTTAACTAAGAAATTATAAAAGACATCCGCGGTTACTTTATTAGGATCAAATGGCCCTTCCCCCGCTCAAACATAAGAACTATTTTGGGGCAGTTTTGGTACCGCACGACCACTTGTAACATCATTTAAGGCCCCACTTAATAACGTTAAAATTGATTTATCATCATTTCAAGTTACATGTTGCATTAAATCAGTTAAGTCAGGATCTTTATTTAAAAAGTCAATCAGTTCTGTTTGCACAATATTATCTAAGTTAATATGCGTACGCGAATAATTAATATCAAATTTATCATATAATTTTTGATATTTTGGGTTTTTATCAATAATGGTATCACCCTCACCAAAATATTTTACAATGTCCCCCGATAATTTGGCCATTGATTCAGTTTGAAATTGTTTAATTTTATCCGGACTATTTGTGACAATAAAACTAAAGGTAAAATTATTAATTGATGTTATTTCCTTATATTTAACCGTATAGTTAATATTAAGTTGGTAGTTAACAGCTTGTAAACCATCAATCTCAACTCCGGGATTTAAATTATGTAAATCTTCTAAATCAATAAAATTTAGGGTACTAATATTTTTTTCGAGATTTCATGTTAACGGATAACTGTTAACATAGACATTAGAGTATTCTTGGGCAATTTGAATATTAATTTGGTTTAAATAATTTTTAAAAATAGTATTAATATTATTAATCCCCTGGTTAAAATTACTATCAGTACTATCAATAATAGCAGTTGGTTCCTGTTCATTAACTTCATTGAAAAAGTTAGCAAAGACCTCTGAACCATATTGAGTAGTATCAACATATTGGTTAGAATTTAAAAAGTCTAAAAAATACTTATTAGTTTTATTAACAATATCATTTAAAACTTTGGCATCTAAGGAAGCTGATGATTCACCTTCATTCTTATTATCTTTGTGTGAAGAACAAGCAACAATGGTCGTGGCAGTGGTTGCTGTTAAACTTAAGGTACTTAAAATTGTTAATAGCTTTTTCATTTGTTCCTCTCCTTATTTTTTATATTTTAATAAATTGTCTTGTTATGTATGTTGTTTTAGTAAGATTGTTTTAAAAATTTTTATTATATTAATTAAGTTATTTTAATTTCGATTAATATATAAATTAGGAAGATAAGTATTTGACCATGGTGAGTATGAAATTGAGTTATCAAAAGTATGATCCCCAAACATAAAACTAAAACTATAACCATGACCCCCATCTTTATATTTTAATTGGTTTTCATTAATAGTTGTTCAACGACCAGGTCAACCAACAGTATTACTAATTGTAGCATCAGCTAGATAAAATAAACCAATATCAGGGAGGTTTTTAATGTTTTCCTTTTCTAAGAAATCATTAAATAAAAATGGTAAAGATTCAGTATAATTTGGGGCTGATTTTAATTCATCAAAAACTTTACTTGAGACATGCAAAATTTGATGATCTTTATAAGATTCAATCCGATATTCCTTATAGAAAGAAACAACAATTTGGGAATAATTCATTAGTTTTTGTTTTAATCCTTCTTTCGAAATTCCAATGATAACATTTAATGGTTTGCCATCTTTGCTAACCGCGCCGGATAAAGGCATTCCCGCTACACTAATTTTTGCTAAGTTAACATTAAAGTTAGCTAGTTGTAATTCATCATCGCTAATATTAAAGACTTGTAATAAATTAATTAAAAATTTATAAAATACCTCCGCGGTTACTTTATTAGGATCAAATGGCCCTTCCCCCGCTCAAACATAAGAACTATTTTGGGGTAATGAAGGGACAGCTTTTCCACTTGTAACATCATTTAAGGCCCCGCTTAATAAGGTTAAAATTGATTTATCATCATTTCAAGTCACATGTTGCATTAAATCAGTTAAGTCAGGATCTTTATTTAAAAAGTCAATTAATTCTGTTTGGACAATATTATCTAAACTAATGTGGGCACGCGAATAATTAATATCAAATTTATCATATAACCGTTGGTATTTTGGATTTTTATCAATAATAATATCACCCCCACTAAAATATTTCACAATATTCCCTGATAACTTCGCCATTGATTCAGTTTGAAATTGTTTAATTTTATCTGGATTATTTGTCACAATAAAACTAAAGGTAAACTTATTAAGCGAAGTTATTGCTTTATACTTAACTGTATAGTTAATATTAAGCTGGTAGTTAACAGCTTGTAAACCATCAATCCCGACTCCCGGATTTAATTTATCTAAATCTTCTAAATTAATAAAATTTAGCGTACTAATATTTTTGTCAAGATTTCAAGTTAACGGATAACTGTTAACATAGACATTGGAATATTCTTGAGCAATTTTAATATTAATTTGATCTAAATAGTTTTTAAAAATAGTATTAATATTATTAATCCCCTGATTAAAATTACTATCAGCAATATCAATAACCGCAGTTGGTTCTTGTTTATTAACTTTATTAAAGAAATTAGCAAACACCTCTGAACCATATTGGGTAGTATCAACATATTGGTTAGAATTTAAAAAGTCTAAAAAATATTTATTAGTTTTGTTAACAATATCATTTAAAACTTTGGCATCTAACGAAGCTGATGATTCAGCTTCAACATTTCTATCCTTATGATGCGAACAAGCTACAATGGTTGTTGCAGTTGTTGTTGCTAAACTTAAGGTGCTTAAAATTGTTAATAGCTTTTTCATGCTATCCTCTCCTTTGATAAGTTATTTTTGGTTATGAGTAATTTTTTGATTTAAAAAATTAAAGGTAAACTCTGCAGTTGAAATTTTTGTGACCGGAATTTTATATTTAAGTGCAAAATTAGTGATATAAAATAGTGATAAGGGTGAGGGAATGATAAAGAATAACCGATTAGTATTTTTATCATACCAATTAGCTGCTCTATTGATTGTTAGAAACCGCGAAATTAAATCCGGACGTTTACATTCAATAAAGTAAGTATTACTAAGGTTAAACTGTTTGAAATTACCAGTATAATATTGCTGGCCATTCATCACCATTGTAAATTCATCAATATAATCTTTAATTTCATTTAACAAGTGCGATGAAAAGAAGACTGTTTTCCCTCGTAATGTTAATGCTTTTAAATATTTAATAATTTTTTCCCGGTTTTCAACATCTAATCCTGCTTCTGGTTCATCTAAGATTAAGATTTCGGGATCATGGATAATTCCCTGAATTATCATCACCCGCTTTTTCATTCCCGATGAAAATGAATTAACATCTTTGTTGCGAGAATCTCAGATTCCTAAGGACTTCATCAAGTATTCCAACCGATAGTTTAAATATTTCCCGTGGATCCCGTTAGCTTTCCCAAAGTTTTTTAAAAAACTTCAGGCACTAATATTTTCCGGGAACGTAATATATTCGGGAACATAACCAATTTTTTGTTTAGCGGCAATTTTACCTGCCTTCTTACCTTCAATTGTAATTGAACCCTTGTATCCCTTTAAACCACCAATTAATGATTTAATTAAAACTGTTTTTCCACTTCCTGATGCTCCTAAAATAGTATGGAGTTTTCCTTTGGTAACAGTGAAATTAAAGGGCCCAATTGTATTTTTTTTAAATTTTCGAACAAAATTATCAACAATAATAACTGGTTGTTTTGATGAAACAATAACTGGTGCATTAGTTACCTTTGTGATATTTTGTTTTCTCATACTTCACCTCCCTTCCGTGTTATGTAATATTTTTACGTTGTAAAATTAACGCCGATAAAATAATTAACCCGGCTGCTAAGTAAAGATAAATATCGCGAATCAAGGTAATGTTTAAGTAAGGCTGATAATTAAGAGCAATTTTATTATCAGCTGTTAATTGCAAAGGAAAATCTTGGTAACTCATTAGTAAGTTTTTTTGGTTATCAAAATCAATATGACTATTTTCTAACGGTGCAAAGCCAGTTGGTAAATAAGAAAGCGAACTTGTTCAAATTTGGTTTCAATGCTCAATAATATTTACTTTTGAAATTAAACTATATTTTTCAGACAATGACTGATATTGTTTTAGATTATTAGTAATTTTTACTGGTTGGGTTTGAATTATTTTATAATCATAAACTTTTTGCAGGATATTTCTTTCAAGTTCTTGAGTCACAAATAAAACTGGGTTTTGAAAAAAATCTTTAAATTTTTGTTTAAATGTTTGATCATTAATAACATAGTAAGGTAACGAACCACCACTATCTTGTTGATAAAAAGTTTGAAAAATGTCTATTGGATCAATACCTTTATCATTGATTGTAGGTTCGGGATCCCCGCTCCCATAAACATTAAAATAAGTTTCGTTAGGTTCAAAAGTTACTAAGGAATTAAAATAAAATAATCTTAAATTATAATATGTATTTCAGTCAAAGTTTTTTGCATAATAATTAACTAATTGCTTGAGTTCTTGTTGATAAGGGTTATTATCATCAAACTCCTCAATCGTTTTAAAAGCAAACTTGTTGGTAACTGTAACATTAATATTGGTATCTTTGCCATTGGCAACATTGGCAGTAATAATACTACTAATTGACTGCCCATTAAAAGTTCCCTTTCAAGCTGAAACATCAGTTCCGGTTAGTTTATTTAATTGTTGTGATTTTGTTAAATCAAAAACTTGGTGATATAAATTATCTAACCGCTCAGTGCGAGAATTATTATCATCATTATTACCTAAGATTAAGTTAATTGTTGGCAAATCTTTTTGCATATAAAAATCATAAATGGCTTTTGAGATTTTTGGATATTTAACATTTTCCTGTTCAACATTTTTATTAAATAATAATGCATTTTTAATATTTTTGACTTGATAATCTTGGGTCACATTTTCAAAATTTAAACTAATGTTATTACCAATATTCATAATTAATGAATATGGCATTCCACCAATTAGAAACAAACTACAAAAGATAACATTAATAATTAATACCACTTGGGAATTTAAAAAAGTTGAAGTAAAAATTGTCCCACTAATCGTAAAGTAACTTAACATTAATGAATAAATTAATAATTTTAAAATTAAATTTTTATATAAACTAAAATAATTTTCATTATTGGTAATAACTTCACCAAGATAACCAATTAAAAATGCGATTAACATGTTAGAACCAAGGAAAAAAAATACCATTAGTCAGACTGACAATAACTTTAAAAGAAAAATACTAAAGCGAGAATATGGTTTTGATAAAATTAATAAGTATGTTCCATTCGCAAATTCTTGACTAAATATTTTTGTAACTACTAATAAAATAAATAAAATTAAAAAGATATTATTAAAAATTAACACCCCATACTGAAAATTAATTATTAAACTTTCAGCCGTTGCCGATGATAAAAAGAGCATTAAACCAATTCCAATAAATAGTGCGGAAGATAAACCCAATAAAACTCAAATAATAATTGAACTTTTAACGCGTGCAATGGCAAATTTAATAATTGAAAGACTCGAAGCTTTTCGCTTAAATTTTTTTGTTTGTCCAGCGAATACTTTTTCTTTTAGGCCCATAGTTTTATCCTTCTCACTTTTTGTTTAATATTTTACTTAATAATAAGACTTGTTTTTAGAATTGCTGTTCCAAAATAGTTTTCTGCTTGTCCCCCATCAATTTTAACCTCTATTACATGTGGTGCCCCATCATTAGGAATCGTTTGATCAAAGGTAATTATAATTTTGCCATCTTGTAAAGCACTATATAATGTTTTAGAAATATTGCTATAGACAAGTGGAGAATTTAATAACCCTTCTAAAACACTCTGGGGTGTTCCCGATTTAATTTCAACATTACCTAAACTACTAATGTCTTGGTTAAAAATACTAATATCAATTTTTTTTGCCCGTAACTTCATCGTAACAATTGCTGTACCAGTATAACGAGAAGTATTATTAGCATTTATTTCAATTGGAACATCATGGTACTTGCCATCATAAGATAAAATATATTTAGTTGTTAAAAATGAACTTGGATCATTAACGGCCAATTTAAGAGTGTTATTTAAAGTTGGAACTGATAACACTGCTGTTTTTAATTGCTGGCTAGAAGTATCATCAACAATATACTGATTAGTAGTATAGTCCCCACTAAATTGATTAATGTTAATAACAGTTTGCTGTTTTTGCCCAGAATGTTGACCAACTTGTCAAACCGTAATTACAACTCCAGCGGATAATAAAATTAACACCCCAAGAAATGTTCAAAATAAATATCATCAATTTTTAAATCGTTTATTTAAATAATTATTATATTGTATAAAGAATTTTCGCATCATATGGTTAGAATCATTTTTGGAATTTTCTTTAATATTTTTATTACTATTATCATTAACAATTGGTTCAGGAGTTAAATTCGGAGTTAATTCCGGAACTGGTTCTTCTACCGGTGATGGGGCTAATTTAAATTCGGAAGGTTCAGGACTTGGGATGTTATTTGTTTCATTATTAATGACATTTTCTAAAACAATATCTTTATAAACTCCTTGTTTAGCAAATAATGAACTTTTTACAAATAACCCAAAATGACGATTAGCGCACCGTAAATATAACACAATTTTAATATTGTATTCTTCTTTTATCTCTACTAAACTCTTATCCTTTATTTCTAAAAATATTAAGTTTTTTAAAAAATCAGGCCGGGTCTCGCGAATTAAGCTTAATTTATTTGTTAATTCTTGTGTACATGTTTGACACAAAAAGTTAAGACTGATATCTTTCATAGTTTTTGTCCTTCGGTTTAATAAATTAATAAATCCCTTTATATTTAAAAATTGTACACAAAAAAAAAAAAAAAAACAAGTTATTTTGAAATTTTTTTGGATATAACCACCTTTTGGTAAATAACTTGTTTATTCTAAGAAAATATCTAATTAACTACTAAAACTAATACTATCAATATTTAAATTATAAGAAACTCCTTCGTCACATGTCGTAGAATATTCATTAATTGTATATTGTCAGTAAAGATTATGATGCTGTGAAGAATCATAATAATTATTATAAATTCCAAAAGTAAATTCAATAAGTTGTTGTGCTGAAACAAAATAACCACCAACTTTTAAGTCAATAAATCAATTTGCGTGATTTGCTATTATAGTGGAAGTTGGAACAGTTACAACACTAAGATATTTCTTTTCTTTTCAAGCATAAAAGTCACCAGAAATATTAATTGTTGTTGTCGGATATTTTTTTTGCAAAACTATCCATACTATCTGCATAATCTAAATAGTCGACAAAATTTTCACTCTGTGAATAATATCAAGATGAAGAAGTTCCATTAAATGAATCCGACTTAATTATCCCAATCTTAATTGTAAAAGGATCATTGGCATTGTTTTTAACGGTTAATTTAATAATTGCTTTACCAAAATATGTTTTAGTGTTGGTTCCATCAATCGTAATTTGGGCAATAGTTGGTTGGTTATTAGGAAGAATTTTGGTTGTTGTTGCAACAATAATTCCTTTCGTGTTAACAGCAGTTTTAATGACCGGATTCATCTTGGTATCACTATTAATTGCCGTAATTAATTGTGCTTGACTAGTACCATTTATTGCGTAACTACCATCTTGGGAATAATCACCACTAAAATAACTTAAATCAATTGTTGTTGCTACTACTAATAAAGTTATTTTTGCTTGGCCTTTATAATGTTCAGTATTATTTGCATTAATTATAATATCAACTGGGTGTGGAGCATTATCATAAATTAGTTTTGAATTATTATGATTAACTCGTGTTTTTTGATACTCAGTGGCCAAAAAATCTTTCGCATAATAACTTCAATTATTAAAAATAATCCCGTCAAAATGATATGTTGGTGCAAAGGGTAATATTTTTGTTGACTTATCAATCATTTTTGTAAACGCATTAAAAAATTCTTTTGATTCATAATTAAAAATAATATTATCAACAGGAAAGTTTTTTAGAATGCTCGGTAAATTGGCATAATGATCAGTATCGAAATGACTAAAAAAGATTGCTTTAATATTTTTAATCCCGTCATTTTTTTAAAAAAAATAATTTTATATTTTTAACAATTTTAATGTTAAAAAAGGAAAAATCAAATAATTTTTAATTTAAACATCTTAAAAGTCAAAAAAATATTAAATTTTTAATTTGTTTAAAAAATAATTATATTTTTTTATGTTATACTAAAAGTGTAATTAATTTATTTTTTTGAGTACTTAAAGTACCTAACAAGTTTCATAATTGTTAGGTACTTTTTGTTTAAATTCAAACAATTATTTATTATGTGAAAAATGGAAAAGAGACGGAAGAAATTATGAAAATTGAAAATTCACCATTAAAAATTTGCAAAAAATGTCAAAATAAAATAATTAATTTTTTACAAACTGAATATCAAGACCCGGAACTAATTAAAAGTTTGGTAATTTATAATATCCAACCAACTAATGATGATAATGAACAAGTATCTTTAATTAGTCCCCAGTTTATTTTTAAATGTCAAAAACATTATTTTGGGTTGTTTTTTAAAAAAAATTTAAAAATAAATAGTTTCCAAGTTAATATGAAAACTAAAACGATTATCTTATCTACTAATTTAGTTATTAAGATTTTCAAACAAACTAATAAAAAATTGACAAATATTAATTTTAATTTAATTAAAACTACTCCGGAATGATTATCAACGTTCTCACAAAGTTTTGAGTTAACAACTATTAATCATAACCAATTTACTCTTAGCAAAAAAGAATTACATAATTACCAAGCAAATTTGTTTAATAAACATCAACATTATTTTAAAACCTTATTTCATAAAGCTAACCAGCGCTTTATTATAATTTTTATTTTAGTGTTAACTTTAAGTTTCGGATTAGGAATTGGTGGGTGGCAAATTTACAAGCACTTAAATTCTGTGCCTACGCATCTTGGCCACCGTATAAATATTAATAATGATGGGGGTGACTATTATAAAGCGCAAGGAATTATTCAAAATACTTCAAGTAACCAGCTAAGAAGTGCTGTTCAACATATTCCCAATTTAAATCCTAATTTACAAAGTGCTATTAATGATCAAATGACAATTTTATCAACTAGTGATTCTCTCCAATATGATGGGGGATATCACTTAATGAAAATTAATATTAATGCCAATAACTCAGAAATTTTTAAAGGGTCAACAATAATTACGATGAATATTAAAGCCAATAAATTTGACATTTCGATGTTAGATGGTGATTTTACCCATGATAATACTTTACATATTGCCAATATTGATAGTGTTAGTCTGTTAAATGCATTAAAATTATTACCAAATTTGAATCCTAATTTAGCCAGTGCGTTGCGAGAAACTGGAATTCAAGTTAATAATATTAATGGAAAAGTCATTAATGATGGTCAACCACATTTGATTACTTTTACATTAGATGCTAATAACACTAGTGATTTTACTGGACAACTTAATTGTCAACTTAAATTGACTTCTGATAAATTTGATATTTCTAATTTAAAAAATGATTACACATCTTCACCCCCGGTTAAAATTACTGATACTAGTTTCAATAGTTTAGTTTATTTAATAACTTCAGTATCTAATATGGCTTCCCAGTTAATTGCTGTTGTGCAAGATCCCCATGTTATTTTAACAACTACTTCACCATTACCAAATGATGGGGAAAGCCATTTGTTAAAAGTAACAATTAATGCTAATAATACCTTAGCATATACTGGGCAATTAACAGTTACCTTAAAAGCAATTGCCGGTAAAATGGATATTAATAGTTTAAGTCAAGATTTAACGGCCAAACCGCCAGTGGTTGAACAAAATACTAATCCCACAAGTCTACGGGATGCTTTGCAAAAAGTACAAGGGATTAACCAAACCACTTTAAATGTTTTAAAAGAAAGTAACTTATTAATTTCCACTCATTCTAATTTACCAGATGATGGATTACCACATGAAATTGATATTAACTTAAATGCCTATAAAACTTTAGATTATACCGGAACGGCGACAATTAAGTTAATGACCAAAACAAGTAAAACTGATATTACAAATGATGGGGGAAATTATACTAGTTATGGAAATATTATTAGTAATAGTGTTGATTCACCAGCGTTAATAAAAGCACTAAAACAAATTAAACAAACTAATCCGGTGATTCTAAGTGCTATTAATGATCCGAAGGTAATTGTTAGCACAACTTCAAAATTACCCCAAGATGATTTAACCCATGATATTGTTATTACGGTGGATGCTAGTCAAGCTGTTGATTATAGCGGCGTAGCTACTATTTTAGTTGCTATGGTTTATCCAAAAACAGATATTACCAATTGAAACCAAGATTTAACAAGTTCACCTTCAATTGTGGAACCTGACTTAAATTCAAATGAATTACTAGATGCTTTAACAAAAGTGGTGGGATTAAACCCAGCTTTAAAAAATATTTTGACCTTATCAGGAGTTACCATAACTACTAATTTATCTAATATTATTAATTTTAAGATTGGTAAAACTAGTTTTTTATTCACAGGTGGTGCGGAGCAGGCCTTGGGGAAAGCCATTAAAAAAGCAAAACCAGATCTATTTAAGCCAATTGATTTTTTATGGTTCGGAAAACAGTCCCTGAAGAAAATTTATGGGGGCAGCTAGTCATCAGTTTCCAACCGGGGAAGTTATAAACATTATAAAAAATGTTCACCTTATTTTAAAGTGAACATTTTTTATAATTATTTCTTAACTGCTTTTGGTAAGATCACATTAATATTAGGTGTCTCTCCAGTAGCATTACCGGTTCCTTTAATTTGAACTTGGATAGTTTTACTTTTGGAAGACAAATCAAGATATTGGTCTCATCAATGATGACCCGGTCAATAATAACGCCCATCTCATTTAACTGTTAAGGTATAAGTAAAATCACGACTTGTTAGCGTACTTTTAATATTTTGCACAGCAGCGGTGATAATCGGATCTAATAGTTGACGAATATCTTCAGTAAAAACTTCCGATGGATTACTTACGCCAAAATAAGACGGGGTTTTTAAATTAGTAATACCACTAATATCAGTTTGTTGAGTAGTTGTTGATAATTGTGCGGTAAAAATAAATGCTCCCTTAATAAGAAATGAAGTTGTTGCACTGGTTACTGTAATTTCAATTGTTTGGGGGTTACTATAATCTCCACTTTGAGCATTATTAGTAACTATAAAATCATTGTTAGTAACATTAACTTCTAATTGAGTATCAATTGCTTTAATAATATCTTGCAATAAGATTGGTTCGGTATTTATTTTGTTTAACTCACCAGCACTAACCTTTTGTTGGTTCGATACTAAAATTTTTATGGTTTCTTGGGGCAATGTTACACTGGTAATATCAACAGCATGGGCAACTTCAAAAGTAATATTAACTTTCCCGAAATATTTTCAAGAATTATCTTTGGCTAAAATTACCGCAGAATTTTCCGCAAGATGTTGTATCTTAATTTGTGTAGCATCTAAATATGGATTTTTTGCACAAAGCAAATTAATAATATTATTAATGTCTTCATTGGGTATTTTTCCCAAATCCGTCGTTTTAATAATTGTTTTTAAATCAATTTTATTACTGCTTTCTTTTTGATGACAACTAACAACACTGATAGAACTTGTTGCTACAAAACTAATTACTCCTAAGATTGCTAATAATTTTTTCATTTTGTTGACTCCTTTGAAAATATTATTGCGAACCTTATAAATAATAATTTTAATTTTTTTCTCTCTCTTAAGCATTTTATCATATTGGTCGAATAAAATTTATTTTTTAGTAATTAACCATTCAACATTGGCACTGATTTTTTCTGGTGGTCAGTTTCACCATTCGGTTGCTTCAATTTCAGCAATGGTTGTTTGGTCAAAACGATATTTTAAAACTTTAGCCGGGTTCCCTCCGACAATTGCATAAGGAGGGACATCTTTGGTCACTAAACTTTTAGCCCCAATGATTGCCCCATTTCCAATTGTGATCCCTGGCATAATAATTGCACCATAGCCAATTCAAACATCATTTCCAATCACTGTATCACCCTTATATGGTAAAAATTTTAGCATGGCGGTAAAAGTGTCATTATCTGCTAAGCTATGAAAAGGATAAGTTGAAACACTGGCATAATTATGATGTGCCCTATTCATAATAAATTTAGTTTCTTTAGCAATTGAACAAAATTTCCCAATAATTAACTTATCACCAATGGTTGGGAAATGATAAAGAATACTTTTATTTTGAAATTCAATTGCCGCTTGGACATCTTCAGAATAGTAATATGTGTAATCCCCAATTTCAATGTTGGGATTAGTAATAAAATTTTTAATAAAACAGAATCCTTCTAGTTTAGGATGGTATTTCTGATTCGGATCGGGAAGATTTATTTTTATTTTTGGCATTTTTCTTTTTCTCACTTTCTACTTCAACACGGTCAGCTTGCAAATAACGATTTTGCTTCTGACGTAAATATTTTAATTCATGTAATTTCGCCCCGGTTAAGAGAAGGTCTTGTTTAAAATGGTGGTTAATTTTTTTAATTAACTTTTCAGTATCACTTGGGGACGAAGCTGTTAAAAAATTATCTCAGGTTAATTGTTCTTTTAAATCATATTTATTAATAATCCCCGCTAGGCCAACCCCAATTAACCGCACGGGAGAACCATTTCATAATTTTTCAAAACAATTAAGGGCTAAGGGCAAGATTTCATTAATATCATTGGTATAATGTGACAAAGTAACTTGTTTGGAATGTTTTTTGCGATCACTATATTTTAAAACAACATAAATAACATTGCCAATAATAGTTCGTTTGTTACTTCTCCGAGCAACTTGGTTAGCTAAAAAAGTAATTTTAGCTTTAATTTCTTCAAAATTATCTAAATCATATTCTAAGGTTGTTTCATTAGCAATTGATTTAATACTATTATTTCCTAAATTAATTTCATCATTGCCCGCACCATTGGCATAAGCTATTAAAGTTAACGCTTGGCTTCCAATTAGTTTAACTAATTCACTCGGATTATCATAGTGGGCTAAGTCCCCAATTGTTTTAATATTTACAGCTGCTAATTTTTGGGTCGTAACCTTTCCAACCCCTCATAATTTGTTAACCGCTAAGGGATGAACAATTGTTGCTAGATCACTATCCCGAATAATAGTAATTCCCATTGGTTTTTTAAGGTCACTTGCTAGTTTGGCCAGAACTTTATTATAAGAAATTCCAATGCTATTACTTAACCCAAGATCTTGGTAGATTTTGCGCTGAATTTCTTTTGCTAAATTTAAAGCACTATGATATTTTGGATAAAGCTCTGTCACATCTAGATAACATTCATCAATGGAAGCCACCTCAATTTTGTCGGTATAGTTATTAGCAATATAATCAAATAACTTTTGGGCAAAGTTAACATATAATTGGTAATCCGAGTCAACAATCACTAAATCCGCACATAGTTTTTTGGCTTGATATAATGGCATCGCGCTGTGAATTCCATAGCTACGCGCCACATAATTCGCAGTGGCGACAATTGCCCGGCGCGATGGTGAACTCACTACCATTGGTTTATCTCGCAGTTCAGGATTAATTGCACTATGACAACTAGCAAAAAAACTATTCATATCAATATGAAAAATTACTCGCATCTTTTCAACTCCTTATAAGCCAAATGGCCCCGTATATTTATAATTTTTTTGAAAGATTCAAGAACAGCCAAATGTATAGGTAAAATGGATACTACGCGAATAACGCCGAGCAATCCCTCAATCATAGTATAACTCAGGAAAATCACTTTTTACAAACTTTGTCATTTTTTGCTCATACAAATTTTCTAAATTTTGTTTTAATTTATTATTAACCCCAATTGTTAATAAAAATAACCCAAAACAAATGGTAGCTAATAAGGTAAATAAATGCAGTTTATTAATTATATAAATAATATTATTATTTAATAAGTCACTGCGAATTTTAACTAATATGTAAAAAGCAACCCCGCAGGCAACGAAGATATAAAATAAAATATTAAAAATAGCCGGAGCTCAATATAGTCAAAAACTTAAAAAACGAACCTGGTTATTCTTTTGATGAATTTCACTCGCATAAAATAGTCTGCCCAACACATAGTCTAACCCGAGACCGGTTAAAGTATATGGCCGATTAAAAATCTGCAAATCATTAATGACAAAGGTCTGGTGACGATAACACCGGTTAATTTTAAGCATTTCGGGATGACTAACAACATTTAAATTAGTAATATTATTTTTTACCAGGTATTTATCAATAATTTGGAATGCAGTTATGTTTTTCGACGAAGAATAATTTTCATTTGGATATGGAATAATAATTTTTTGGTAAGTAATTAGCAAATAAGTTAAAAAAAATGCCTGGATAATAATAAAAGCGATTAAAATTGATAAACTAAATTCATCATTAAACAAGAACATTTTTTTCAACTCCTTTGTTTAATTATAACTTGTTTAGTTCAATAATAGTCCCTATTTTTTAAAATTAATAACCTTAAATGAAAGCTAATTTAAGAAAAGAAAAGGATTATTGTAAAATCCTGTGTAATATTTTATTCTTCATTATGATGTAAAATTGATAGATTTTTAAGAATTGGATGTGAATTTAAATTACTTAAATATTCTCTACTATAATCTGTTCAATTGGTTAGTAAGGGAGCAAAGTTTTGCCATTCACTAATTTTCAAATGATCTAAAATATCACAAACTTCATGGCGCACAGTAGTAAATTTTAACGCCTCACTAGTAATAAATAAAATTTGGACAATACTTTCTTTAACAATTTGTTCATTATAGTGTATTATATTGCTTAAAATTTCAATGGCACTTAAAATCCCCTTTTTATTAATGATTAAACTGTCATCCCCAATTAATTCTTCATAATGTGAACTATACCCTAAATTTTCGTTATTTTGACAATAATCACTTGGCAGGTGGGTAATTGTTGAGTTAGTAAAATAATAGTAAGTATTATTGGCATTGGCATTGATAAATCCTTCTAAGTGTAATGTTTTGGAATTCAAAATTAACTTTAATTTTTCATTATGATCAATTTTTAAATGAATAACAATAAACTTAATATTATTATAGTAATTTATTAGCCACAAAAATTCAGAATGGTGATTTTTTAATTCTAGTTTACTAATAATAGTTGTGGCTTTAAATTTTTCTAGTAATTC
Organism: Spiroplasma sp. DGKH1; assembly: GCF_040940205.1. Taxonomy (NCBI): domain Bacteria; kingdom Bacillati; phylum Mycoplasmatota; class Mollicutes; order Entomoplasmatales; family Spiroplasmataceae; genus Spiroplasma; species Spiroplasma sp. DGKH1. The sequence goes on from NZ_JASTWG010000003.1 coordinate 104,188, forward strand.
ATTAATTGACTTTAAAAAGTGGTTACTTAATATTTTATCAATTGTTTCCATGTTAATCTCCTGGATAATTCATATTTAGCAATTACCACACTGTCATCAAAATATTTTTTGTTTCTCATATTTTTCCCTACTTTCCTATGCTAATTATAGGACAATTAAAAAAATAAATATCTAATAAAATTAGACATTTATTTAGTTTAAAATAAATATTTATTTTTTATTATCCACACTATTTTCATTAGTATCTTCAACTAATTCTAATTCCCCATTTTCAAGTTTCTGTAGCCGTTCTTTAACAACTTGGGATAAGGAACCCATTACCCCACGGTTTAATTTCATTTGTAAAATTTGTTTACGTTGTTGATCATTAGGATCATTGGCGGCTTTTAATAATTTTAACCGTTGGGCTGGCGTTAAATGATCCGGGTCAAGAAAATCATCATCATTAATAAAAATTGCTTCTTTATTAACTACTGTCATATTTTTTTTGGCGGTTTGCAAAATATTTTGTAATGATGGGTTAAGACTATTTTCCTGTTCATTAAAAGAATTAGTTTTTCCTTCTGCTGGGATGTTTTCTTCATTCTGACTCTGAACTTTCTTAATTAAATTTGTATTATTAAAAAATCGTCGGGGACCAAAAACTTCATCACTCCCCGCAGTTGGTGTTGCATCAATTACAACGGGAGTTGGTTTTTTAATAATATCAGCTAACGACTCGGGAACTAAAAAACTATATTTTCGGCGCCCCTCAATTTTTGGTTCTTGACTACGATTACGCAAAAAATTTAAGCGCTCTTGGACTAAATTTTGCTTATTAGCCTTTCATCGTTCATGCATTTCATTAACATTCAAAATTGGTTGGGGATTATTATAATTAGTTTCATCATCATTCACAAAACGATTTTTATTTTCTAAGTTTAATTCATCAAGTTCGCCTAATTCTTCACTCTGGTCAATTTCAGCATCTTTAAAATTACGAAGAGGAGTAATTACCTCATCAGTAGCTAGTTCATCATAGTCACTACTATTAACTTTATCATCTATTAAAGTTGCTGAATAATTATAGTAATCATCCCATGATTCAACATTATTTTCAATTTTGCGTTTATTATCATGCAGTAGTTCAACAGTTGGTTCTTTCATTATTGAAGTTGGTCTTTTAGCAGGGTCAATGTAAGAATTATCATCATCATTTCAATAATCAATAACTTTTTTGTTTGCCACTTGTAACACCCCATTTAATTTTGTTTTACCATACTTTTAATTAAGTATATTATACTATAAAACTGCCCTAAATTAAAGATGTTAGAATGATTAGAATGCATAAAGTTGGAATAAAGGATGTGGTTACTAATGAAGTTTTTAATTAAATCTTCACCAAAAACTTATTATCTCAGCCACGAACTAGTTTTGTAATTTGTTTGCCAATGGTTTGATTATATAAATAGCCAACCCCGCTTCAAAATACGAAACCAACTGGAATTAAAATTAAACTAACAATATTGCGAAGATCAAATGTACCAGTTCAATATTTTGCCAACCAATAAATTTGTAATTTGTGTAATAAATAAGTTACAAGTGTTGTTTCTGCAACAACATCAATAAAATGACAATTAAATGGTGCTGCCGCAAACAAGCCAAATAATGCAACTGAAAATAATGTTGTGATAACAAGATTAAATGCAGCGCAAATTTTTTCAAAATTACTTTTTCCGGTCGTAAAACTATAATGTGATAAAACATAACAAATTGGAATTAATAATAAATAGGTACTTAATTTTCATCATTTATAATTAGTGTAATCTGTTAAATTATAAATTTTTAACATTGCCCCCACTTGAAATCAAATAAATAGCTTAACAAAACTCATATCAGTAAAATAACCAGCATAACTCATTTTTGGCATAAAACTTAATTTAAAACTACTATTAATTTTGGTTAAAATATTTGTTAAGACAATGATTGTTGTAAAAACAATAAATAATGTTGTAACCCAATATTTTCCATTTTTATTTGTTTGATAAAAATGTGCAATAAAAGGTGCTAGCACATAAACAATGATAATTGAGTAATAGTACCAGCTATCATCAAATGTTGTTTGAATAAAATTTTGAAAAGCTAAACTTGGTGGTAATGAGTAGTTCATCCCGCCTAACCCATGAATTAATAATAATGGTAACCCATACAATACAATTTGAAGATATTTGCTTCGTAAGGTATTTCCATTAATCAAAAAATAACCAGTTAACAAGGCAAATAATGTATTATTGTTAAAAAAGATTGGATAAATTGCTGAAGTTAAACCAAGATTTTTATATCAAAAAGATGAAATTGTATGTTGACCAATTACAAATAGAATTGCAACAATTTTTAATAAATTTAAATTTGAATATTGTTTCATTGATTCTCCTTTTATGTTCTTGCTAATGGAAATTTAACTGGTAAATAATTAGTAACTCCTTTTAAAATACTACTGTTTTTAACGGCGCTAACTTTAAAATATAAAGTAATTCAATAGGTACTCATATCAACAGTTGTGACAACATCACTGGCATTGCGAGAATTGTACATTTCAAAAGTATAATCTTGTTCTGTTGCGGCGGGATCTAAAAATTTAACGGCGGCGAACACATTAGCTTTAATAGCATCATAGATTTCTTGATGAGTAACAGCACGAGGATTAGCAGCGATGATTCCTTTTGATAACTCTTCAATTGCTGTTAAATTTATTAAATCAGTTTGTTCTTTAATTGCCGGCGGAAATTTAACAGCAATAATTTGACTGTGGTCTTTAATTAAGGCACTCTCACTAGTTGCTTTAATAACTAGAAAAATAGTTGTTTCTGCTGTCATATCAATTAAAGTAATTGGTTCCTTAGCATTTTGATCGCGATAAATTTCATAAGTAAAATCTTTAGTTGTTACAGCAGGATTAATTATTTGGACGGCGGCTAAAACATTAGAATCTAATGCGCGAGTAATTTCATCATGTTTTACCCCATTGGGAACTGTGGTAGTAATTCCTTCACGGGGAGCTTGAATTGTTGTAATAGTGCTAATTGTTTTTTTCCCTTGGGTTGCTAACGGAAATTTTACACTTAAATAATTACTAATTCCCGTTCAATGTTGTGAACTCGAAACTGCGCTAATCTTTACAAAAATAGTAATGTATGATTTACTCATATCAACAGTTGTGACAACATCACTGGCATTACGGGAATTATAAATTTGGTAGGTATAATCACTAGCAATTGTTTGGGGGTTCACCTGGGTTAAAGTTGTTAAAATTAATGGACCAATCGCTTGAAAGATTTCTTGATATGTTACCGCGGTGGGATCAGAAGCACTAATTCCTTTTAAAGGTTGTTCTAAACTTGGAATATTTGTTAAATTTGTTTTAACTCCAATTGCGGCAGGAAAATACACTTCTAAGAAATTACTTTCACCAGTTAGTTGCTTACTTGTTGCTTGCGCAAAAACTTTTAGATATAGTTTAACTCCCCTGTTAATCATATTGACAGTTGTGACAATATCAGTGTTATTAGGGCTATTATATATTTCATAAGTATAATCATTACTAATAACATCATAATCAATTTTTTGAATATCATTTAGCAGATGGTCTTTTAAACCAGTAATAATTTCATTATGGGTAACTTGCTGAACATCATTAGCTTTAATTCCAGTTGTTAGTGGTGTTAACATAACTAATTTTGATAACTCAGTTCTTTCACTTGTTGCATGTAATAAATTAACAGCAATATAATTTGTTTCACCACTAACAATCAAACTATCATTTTTACTTTTTATTTGCACATAAATCATTACTTCTTGGGATAAATCAATTGTGCTAATTGGAACTGTTGTACTTAAACTATCATAAATTTCAAAAGTATAATCATTTATTGTTATTTGATGATATAACTGTAAAACAATCGGGTTAATAAGATGTTGTAAATTATTTATAATTTCAGCATGGCAAACTTGGTGGGGATTATTGGTAATAATAGGAAGCTCTTGATCGGGTAAAAATTTAATAATTGATAAATCAATTTGGGCACTTCCAATAGCTGGAAACGAAACTGTTAAATAACCTGTTTTACCATTTAAAATTAAACTGTGACTATCAGCTGTGATAATAACATATAAAGTTGTAACTTTATCACTCATATTAATTGTCTCAATTTCCGTATTGGCATCTTTTTTCTGGTAAACTGTGATATCAAAATCATTTGCACTAATTCCAGAATTCTTCTGTTGTAATAATCCTAAAACAGGTTCTACTAAAACATTTTTAATTTCTTCTTGGGTAACTTTTGTTGCATCTAAAGCCCCGACTGGCTTGGGGATTGGTGGTAACGCAGTAATTGAGGTTAAATCAACCGTTGTATTAAAAACTTGATAATGTAATGGTTGGGTTTTATTAACCACTGTTTTAGCATCATTTTGACCACTAACAATAACCGTAATAAAATCCCCATCTTTAATAGCAGCCAAATTGATTTCCTTATCTTGTTGGTAGTATTGAAACACTAGTTCTGATGAATTAAAAGTACCAGTTTGATCAAATTGTGATAAATATTGAACAACTGCTGCATTAAAAATTGTCGTTCATCTTTCCTGATTAGCACCTAAATAAACAGCAGATGAAGTTGGCTTCCTAATTTGTGCCAAATCGAAAGGAATAAATGCTTTATCATTTTGACGAGAATTTTGTTTATAATAAAACGGAGCAATTAAATTAGGTATTAAGGAAATAATAAGTAAAAGGATAAAAACATGTTTATAATTAAAAAAATTACGACATTTTATCAAAAACTGATAAACCTGGGGACTAGTTTTTGTGAAATATTTTGTCATCATAACAGTACCAATTATTAGTAATATTGGTGCTACAACTAGTGCTAAAAGTAAACTAAGTTTAAGGGTTCATCAATAATCAAAGTTAAAATTTGCCAACGAATTTGAACTACCATAAATAATGACATACACAAAACCAGGGATCGGAATATATCCCGAATGAAAATTATTATTTATTATTTTAAAAATTTGAAAACCAGTAATTGTCGTTGTTTTATTTTGCATAATAACGGTATTAATACTTGCAAAAACAACAAAAAATAACACAATTAATAATGCTAATTGTAAGAAGATAAAACTAGTAATAAATTTCTTATTTTTTCACATTATTATAATTCTCCTATTTTCTGTAAAAATTCAATCATTTCTCTCGTTGTCACAATGTTTGTTGATTTTTGTGGATAAAAATCACGAGCAAATTTATAATACTGGTCATACCAAATTGGTGTTCCTTGAGACGGATTTTTTGGTCACGATAAATTATTTAATAATTCCGTAATTTTTTGACTAGTAATTGGGTCTTTTTTTAACTGGTTAATTTTTCATACTTGTTGAACAGCATATTTCATTAATTCTCAACGAACTGAAGAGACGAATTGATAACTCCCCGCTTGGGCTGGATAAATCATAAAATTTTGTCCAACTGGCATCCCATATGCACTTTCCTCTTGGTTCAATGGCCCATAAGCAAATTCATCAGGATTAGTATAAAGTGCTTTTTCATCTTTGCCTGCTCATGTTAACCAATAATTAAATGCTCACTTTTCATAGCCATCCAATCCTAAGGCATAACTAAAAATTGGTCCTCATAAGTTTTCACCATAATCAAATAAAATATTACTTGAGGGATAAGTATATTGTGTTGTATACATTTCAGTTGTTAAACCATTTTTCCGGCGGGAAGCAGCCAAGTCATTCATTTTTTCAATTAATGTTGGGAATGGTAAATTATCACCAAATAAATTTGATTGAATTTTATACCCTTCTAAAACTAACTCATCAATTGTATATTCATTTTTAACATTCCCATATAAGGCATCAACCCAAGCGGAGTTATTTCAATCTGTTACCCATTTTCAACCAGCATAATACTGAAATTTAAAAATCTGATGGTCAGGATCAACACTTTTAAACAAGTCATAATAGTATTTAAAACCATTCGGTGATAGTTCATCAAAAACAATATAGACTTTTCCTTCCCAATGATGACTTTTAATATTTTCGGCAAAAGCTTTTAAAAACTGGATTTGAGCATCACGACCACGATTTGAATAATAATATAATTTATCTCAAAATAACTTTTTCGAACCATCTTTTTTCAACGCATAATGAGGAAATGTTCCCGATGGATTAGACTGGGTATCATCAAAGTTGTTTCCAAAGGCATTTGCCCAAATTTTTGTGAAGCCTAAACTTTGGGCATATTCAAAATAACTATTAAAATTAGTAAAATCAAATTGCCAAGTACTATTAACACTTTGATCACAATAACTAGAAAACGGCGAACAATTATCATCTGTTTGGTATCAATTAACCAAACCATTGTTGGTTCCCCCACGATAATAGTTAACTTGATCAGCATTATAAAACTGATCAACATTACCAGTCACATACGTTTGGCCAGCTGATCGTAAATCTAATAATTCTTTTTCAATATATTTTTTATGTTCTGTTGATAAAAAATCTAAGCCCCGAACAACAGCATCGGTGTTAATAATAATATTATTTGTCTTTTGCTCATCAATATTAATGAACATGTTCTTCTTTTCACCATATGCCGCAGAAGCAGCAAACGGTGAATAGGAACCACCCGTTGCAAAAGAATTGTCATTAACTAATACCCGCGAATCAACTGTTATGGTAACTGTATTTGTTGTTAATAGAGCATTATCGCTATATATTTGCACATCAAAATCATAATTTCCGGGGGTTGTTGTGGCAAAACTTTTAAAAGTTAATCAAAGTGGTTGGACTCTGCGCCCCGGCAAAATTGTTAAACTGTCATAACGCAACGAATCTGGGGCGCGTTGAGGTTGATTAGTGGGAATTGTTACTCATTGTGATGATTTTGTTGTTTGATTTTGTGAATAGGTAAATCCTAAAAATTTAGCTGATACAGCGAAATCAGCATTATTTTTATTAATAATTTTATAAGTAATATTTTTTAGGGGAACATCTTTATTAACAACAATTAATTGGGCATAACTAGTTTCATTTCGCCACATTTTTATTGTGGTTTGGTTATTAAAATATTTTAGTTGCTGATTATAATTACCATAAAATTGCCAGTTATTATCCGGGCTTCATAATCCATTTTGAACAGTACTTTTTTTAACATTATAAATTGAGTATAAATGATAAGGATCACCAAAAAAAGTATGAATTGGAGTGGTTTCCTTTTGATCCCCCTGGTGAGAACTAACAAACCCAGTTTGAAAATTATCGTTTCGCTCACTTGTTGTCACTAATGTTGATAACTTAAAAAAGCAACCCGTAACTTGAGCTGGTACAAAAATAAGTGTCGTAATGGCTGTTAAGGATAATACTTGTTTTCTCATAAAATAAGCCTCCGTTTTAAAATTACTGTATAATACTAACATAAAATAATAGTTAAAAGCAAGAAATATGAAAACACAGAGTAAATAAATTTTGGATTTAGAAAACATAAAATAACAAATTAATATGAATTATAATTTTAATCTTTCTTTTTTAAAAAGAAGACATTATTACCAACAATAACCATTCTAAAAATTTAATACTAAAAAAATTAAAACTAAAAATTTATTTAATTTTAATAATTAGTAAAATTAATTTAGGCAGCATTAATTAAAAATAGATTACAAGGATAAAATTAAAAATTACAAAATTAGTATTACTTTAAAATGGAGAATATCAATTTTAAATTATATCTAAAATTTAAATTTATACACAACTAACTCAATTACATTTAGTCTTAAAAATATTTAAATTAATTAAAGGTTAAAAAAATAACTTAAAAAATTAAGTTATTTTTTTTATTGTTTTGCTTCTTCAAAAATAGTTTGCATATTATTTAATAAATTTCCTTTCAGATATATTAGTTCATTATCTAATAAACGACAAGTTGTTTTAACATCATACCATAAGGTTTTATCATTAATTGTACTATCTTTAAAATTAATCTTGCTAAGATTAGCTGTTAGTAACTCTTGTAATTTACCACTTTCAAGGTTATTAGTAATTAAATTAATTGCTTGTTGATTAGAAGCAAACTTATATTTTTCAAAAAAATTAATAAAGTTCATTGCATATTCTTCTTTTCATTTTGGGTTAGTAGAAAAGATATATTCCTTAAATTCAAATAAATGCATTTTTTGATTAAAATCCCAGTAAAGATTTTTCAGGTTGGTTAGGACAACCGGATCAATTTGCAATTTATGGTCATCGACATTAAAAGTTGATGTTAAAAATTGGAGAAATAAGTTTACAATTAATTTTTCAGCAGTTAATTTAATAACTGGTTCATACTTAGTTATTTTTTCTTTGAATAATTTAACATCATAAAATAAATTATAATCAATAATATAAGAATATTTGATCCGATTTCGTAAATAATTATCATAAAATTCTTGATAATGTTTTTTATTGGCAAAAATCGAACTAAAATATTTATTAATTAACTTATCCGAAATTGGTAAAGCCAATAAATAATCAATAAAATATTTACATAACCCCTGGTACTGAAAGAGGCTAATTCGATAATAGGCTAAAAAATATTTACGATAATCACTAATCCCCATCTTAGCTCAAATTTCTTCTGAGCTAGTAATATTTGCAAAATCAAAAACCAATTTTTCATGTTTATTAGGATGCAATTTAGTAGTTGGCAACTCATCATCTAATGCTTTCGGAATAATATTTCGTTTTGCTGGATCAATAAAATCCTCATCTGGTTCAACTTTGGTTTGGAAAAGATCAGGAATATCTGGCAATGTAATTTGTGGTTTGACCTTATCCGGTTTTACTGGATATAATAAATGAATAAAATTAGTAAACCGTTCATTAAATGGCAAATTAGTAAGATCAATTGTTGGTTGTTTAACAGTCGTTGCTTTTTTTGAGGCTGAAGTTTTTTTCAACCGTGGTTTTAATTCTGTCTGTTGTAATTCACTAGTAATTTCATCGGCAGTAAAAATTTGGGTACTGGTCAAACTTGCTTGGACTTGCTTAATTTTGCTAACTAACTCTAAAGTTTCATTCCCAACAAAACCATAACCACGAAGAAAAAGAACTTTATTATTTTTTAATGTTTCAATAAACTGATCAGCTTCCTCTTGACTTACTAGCGGAAAATAATCATGAATAATATTTAATAGTTCAGCTTTAATAATTCGATTATTATTTTTTGGCAGATATGTTTTTAATAAATAATCTTGAAAGTCTTGAAAACTTTCCATTTTTTTAATTTTAGTTAAATTAAATTTCATTGCACCCTCCTACTTACCATCGATTTTTTTAACAATTTTATTAATTATTTCTAAACGATTATTTGCTGTTCTTCAATTACTATATAAAATTGCTTCAATTAATCAACCACGTTCAACTAAATATTTTTGGCGATAAAAATCATATTCTTTTTGTTCAATTCCGGGAGGATATGTTAAGTTATCACAAATAATTCCCATCACATAGTAATCTTTCTTTTTATCATAAATACTGACATCAATATCATATGTTCCCTGAATAGTATGAGTGGCAATTATATAGCGGTCATTATTATTTAATGCAGCTTCTAACATTTCAGCAACTTCTTTAACAAATTGCTTACTATCTTTTGAAAGATTAAAATGAATTTGGTCATTTTTAGCAGAACTTAATTTTTCTAAAACTTTATCCTCATGATCACCACCCCGGTTTAACTGCTCAACATATTCTAAGTAATATTTAAAATAACGAGGACCAGGATGCTTAGAATTCTCAGAAATTAAACTGGATGGGAACGATTTTACAATATATATTTTTTCTTTTGCCCGGGTAATCGCCACATTTAAACGATTTTCCCCACCTGCTTGAGATAATGGACCAAAGAATTGGGAAAATTTATTATCCTGATCTTTGGCAAAACCGATTGAAAAAATAATAATGTCTCGTTCATCACCTTGCACATTTTCAATATTTTTAATAAATAAACCTTCATTACGACCATCAACCATCCGGTGCAATTCTTGTTCTAACGCTGGAGTTTTTTCAAATTCTTCAACTAAATACTGTCAAATTAAATTTTTTTGCATTTCGTTAAAAGTAACAACTCCAATTGTTTCATGATGCTTTCTTTGCTGAATAATTTCTTTTAATAAACTAACTACTCGTTTAGCTTCGGGAATATTCCCACGATTTTTCCACACTCCATCCGTGACTTCAATTAACTTCAAGGGGAAATCTTTTTTAGTTTTATTAGAAACAACTACTAAGTTATTATCATAAAAAGCAGCATTGGAAAAATTAATTAATTCACTATACTTTGAACGATAATGAAATCGTAACATACTAGAATTATATTGTTTGCTTGCAAAATCAAGTAAACTTTTATCTGTTAAGTTTGCTTCAATTTCAGAAAAGGTTTCATCATTATCTCAATTTTCATAATCAAATCTCGTTGCGAAAAAGTTAGTTGGTCCTAATTGTTTTTTATCGCCAGCAACTAAGATTCGCTGAGCCCGATAAATAATTGGAATTGCTTTTTCAACAAAAATTTGAGATGCCTCGTCAAAAATTAATTGTTCAAATTCTTGGTAGTTTAAAGCTAGTAATTGTGAAGCAATGTCAGGTGTTAACATCATAACGGGAAATAAAATTTTCATTAATAAATAATTTTCTTTAAAAAAAGAAGTAATTGATTTTTTATTTTTCTTTTTGCATTGTTCAATAATTTTGAGAATCTGATCAGCATAATTTTCTTTGATTAACTCTCGTACTTGCTGGTGGTATAAATAATCTAAATAATCGTTGGTGTTAACCATTGATTTATTTGTTAAAGCAGTTAATTCTTCCCGTCAATTAAGATTACCAATTTTAATAACATCTTCATACTTATCTTGATATTGATTAACAAAATAATTTTGATAAATTAAGTAAACATCATCTTTCTGGTTGACATAGTTAGTAAGATAAAAATATAATTGGTAATTTTTATCTTCCCGGCGAAGACGATCATTTTGGTCAATAATATCTAACCGATTAACAAAGTAATCAGCTTTAGTAAATTCAGCAGTTAATGCAAGAATAGTGTCTTGCTCTTCAATTTTAAATAAATTAAACTTATTTTCATCAGCACTACTAATTGCATAATTAGCAGTATTGTTAACTAACAAATTAAAAATTAAAGCTAACAACTTGTCAGTTTTGATGTGATTAACTTTTTTAATAATTTTTTTAAAATCTTTACCCGATAATTTATGATAAATATCAGCTAAAAACGGGTAATCATTAAATAAAGCAAGAAATTTCTTAGTGATCATTGTATTATGAAAAATTTTGTCCCCATGCCGGCGGTAGTCTTCATATTCTAATTCAAAAAAATAAAATTGACTTAAAAATTCATAGTCTAAAGTTAACGGATTTTCTTTTACAGGATTTAAAAATTCTAAATATTCTTGAAAATTTTGTTGTTGAGCAAATTTTTTATAATTTTTAATATCACTATATAAGGCATCCATTTTGCTTAAATAACTAGCGCTTTCAACTGGTGGATGAAGTTGGTTAATATTATTAAGACTATCTAAAATCTTATTATAAAATGCTTCTTTTTCTTCTAAGTTAGTAATCATCAAAGTATAGTTCTGAATTTTTTTCATATTATGGTAAACAACTTTAATTGCATCTTGTTTTTCAGCACAAAAAAGAACTCGTTCATTACGACATAAGTTATTTATAATTAAATTACTAATCGTTTGGGATTTTCCCGTCCCTGGTGGACCTTGAATAATTGTATTTTTTTCCAAGGCTTTTTTAATTGCTACTTTTTGGGAAATATCATAATTATTAATAGCCATCACTGAATTTTCTAATAAATCTGCTTGGTATGCTAAGCGATTTTCATCTCAGTCCTCTTCAAGCTGATATTCATTTTTAAAAAGATGGTCAACTGAATTATCATTAATCTTTTCTAAGTCACAATAATCCCGATATAACGTTGTTGATGAAATATTATACATTCCTAAATAGCTATCATAAACGATTGCTAACTGACTAGCATCATAAAGTTGTGAGATATTTTTTTCATAATTAAAAGTTGAATCTAATAAGATAAGATCTTTTTGTTTATAATAATTTAATTTAGTTAAATTATTCAACGCACTTTCGTTTTTAATTTTAAATCCTAATGCTTGTAAATCTTCTACTGCTTTGGTAAAAAGATCATTTGTTAGTTGTAAAGAATCAAAACTAAATTCAGCAACATTATAATTACCATCCTTGATTTGACTTAGGCGAATGGCAGAGTTTAATAAAATTTCCTCATGCTTAGTAGTTAACACGATTTTATTTTTGGTACGGCTGATTTCATTAACGGGTCATAATAATAAAGGCGCACGGAATACTTTCTGAGCTTGGGTTAAACCTTCAATGTATGGTCACCCAATATATAACGGATTAACATTTTTTTCTAATATATATAATTTAACATCTTGTAAAATTCGATAAAATTTAGTAAACATTTTCGTAATTTCTTCAGTAATTAGTTTTTCTAATTTCAATAAACTTTCTTCGCTAATTTTTTTATTTTCTTTCTTAACAAATAATTCAAAACTAGCTGCTAAAAATTTATGATAATGTAAAATTGGATATTTAGCAAAACCATGTTGAGTTAAATGCATTGAAAATTCTTCATCACTTTTACTTTTATTAATAATCCCACCCACATAACCACAAATTTCTTTAATCATTTCTGGTGTTAACTTCTCAATAACTAAATCTTCTTTTTTATTAATTTTTTTTCAAATCATTTCGGGATTTTGATTTGATAAAAATAAAAGATCTAAAAAATTAACAACATTTTTACTATTAGAATGGGGTTTAGTTAGAAAAATATCTCCAACTGATTTATCATTTAATAATCGTTTTTTATACTCATTTAAAATCGCTAAAGTATTTTTTTTCATATTTTGTTTCTTCCTATTGTATATATATTGCTTAAATATTAGCATAATTAAAAAAAGAAGTAAATTATTTTAAGATTACTAGTTGGTGGTATCGCCAATAACAATTTAGTTGAAAAATTATTGAAAATAAACTTGTGAAATGTTTAAAAAAATTAAATTAAAGATCTTTTGAACTTGTTATGATTAAATTAATAGATTTGAAGGAGCATTTCGTTATTATTTTAAAAAGTTATAACTAACTTTGGAAAGAAGGAAACATTATGAAAAAATTAATTATTCTTTTAAGTACATTAATAAGTGGTATCCCAATGTTTAATACCATTCCTAATCTAATTAACAAGCAGTTATCTGAACAAAAAAATCTTTCAAAATTAGCCGACTCGGTGGTTTTAGATCCAGATGCCCCTGCTAATTGAGACTACCTAACTATTAATATATCAGGAACAAGTAGTAAACAATTATTGCCTATTAGTGGAACGACAATGTATAAATTTATTGAGAACTTAAAAATATTTTTAACCAAATTTCCAGCATGAAATAATTTTATAGAAACTCCCCGTTCGCGATTTTATATAACAGATGCCTGAATATTTGATTATATTGAACGGGAATGAAAAATTGATAGTTTAATTAATAGCACCAGTGGTGGCTGTGGAATTATTTTTAATTTTAAAATTAATTATAAATTTGTTATTGTTTATGTGCAAGGAACATATAGCGCTCTTTGCTAAAAAATTAATTTTAAAAAAATGATATTAAAATGGTTAGCTATAATTGCTAACCATTTTTTTATTTGATTATTCTCCATAAAAAAATATCAAACTCCCAATAGTTAGAATTTGATATTTAAATATTTTAAAAAAATGTAACCTGCTTGCTTCTGTATGGTAAAAGTATTATTTAAGTAGTAAACTCCTTTCATATTAATTATATTCCAATTTTACTCTACTGTTATTTCTCTATTTTAAACTAATTAAGAGTTTATTTTTTAAAATTACATTTTAATAATTTTTTGCTTACCTATTATATTAATAAAGATCTTTAAATTAGCGCTCTGATGGTAAACATTTTTAATCCTTATTTAATAGTTTTGCATCATCACTATTTTTTGGCAAAACTTGTTTTTGATAATTTTCTTGTTGTCTTTTAATTAGTTGTTTGCGTTTATCATTGTTTTCTGCCCTACTTGCTTGAGAACAAGAAGGTATTTCTAATGCTTGTTGATCCACATTATTAATTTTTCAATTTTCATAATACTCATTCATTGGACTATCTATATCATTATCCAAATTATCATTTTCTTGATTATTAAAGTCAGCTATTAAAGAACAAATCATTGGATTTTGTGATTTAGTAATTAAGTTTATAAAAACTTCATAAGCATTTGTGACATTTTTTTTATTATTAATGTTTAAATTATCTTGTTGTTTGTTTTCAACTAACAATTTTCATAAAACTTTTAAATCCTCATCATTAATTGTTTGTTCAATATTATTAACTAAATAAGAACCCGTTATTTCAGTATTGGCTACTCAAACAATATTTTTAATAAAAAATAATGTTTCAGTATTTAGAGCTAGAATAGCTGCATCATCTTTTAAACAGGAATCAGTACTAGTTCCTGCTCAAACTAATGTTTGATTTCCCTTTTCAGCTAATTTAATGGCTGGCCGCCCACCTTTATCTATCCCCGCGGAACGATTTAAAACAACCATTTTTAAAGTGGAAACATATCTTGTTAATTCTAATTCAGGATTTTTTGGCGGAATAATTTTTCCTACTGTATGTTTTTCTTGAGGATATGTTTCATTGCTAATATTTATTTTTTGTTCTAGACTTTTTTTACCAGTTGGTTTGAAAATATTCTGATCATATTTAGTAATTATTTCATCAATTAATTTTTTTTGTTCCTGATTATACTTATCATCGACTATTTTAGAACTATCTCTTTTATTTTTTTTAGAATTGTTTACTTTAGAATTTCTATTAAAATTCTTGCTACTTTTTTTCTTAGGTTTTTCTGGTTTTTCAGTATTAGCAATACCATTTTGTTTTTTTCTATTTTTATGTTTTAGATTAATTGTCAGATGATCAATATTAATTTCTTCTTTTTTAACTTTTTTCTCATTTAAATTTGGTATGGGGTTTTCTCCTGCTTGAGAATAATCAATTGTTACAGGTGAAGATGAATTTATTAGTAAATTTGATTGGGCTTTATCTAATTTATCATTTAATATAGGGTTTTCTACAATTTTTTCAAGATTTATAATAGATTTTTTATCTTGTTTAGGAATCTTTTTAATGACATTATAATTTTTTTCGTTATTATTAATTAATTGTTTTCTAATATTTTTAATTTTTTCTTGTACATTTAAATTACTAGAACTAGAAATTAAATCATTTTCTTTTATTATGATGGATGTTGGAAATAGTATTTCCTTAGGAATTTTTAAATTACTAATTACTTTCATAAAATTATCTCAATATAAATAATAATTTTTATGCGCGTTTAACGTTGATTTGTCCTTAAAGGTAGAATCTAACTGTAAGTTTTTTATAATCACACTGTAACTATTAAAATAAGCTTCGGCAGTAGTTCTAAATTTAGTAATTTCTTGTTCCTCAATAACCTTACCAATTTTTGATTTTATTAGAGATAAATAATCAACTCTCAATTTATAGATTTGTTTTTCAATTGCAGTAACTTCTAATTTTCGGACTGCCCCTTTGCTGGTAACTTTGACAGGAATTTTGTCTAAATCTTTATTTTGATTAATAAAATTAATTTTATAAGCAATAACTGCTGATATTTCTAAAAAATTAATAATATTATTAATTTCATTTTTATAACAGTTATATAAATTTTTAAAAACCAAACAATTAGAAGGCGAAATGCTTGGTAAATATTCTACTTCTTGTCAAATGTTTGCACCTTGATTCTTTTTCTCTCAATCAATAAATAAATTACTATTAACTAAAACTTCTGAGTTTTTTTCTACCAGATGTTTATTAAGAATATCAATATAACTAGTAGTAACTGCTTTTAATTTAGGAATAATTATATCTTTTAATTTTTCATAAACTACAGCATTATCTTTTGCACTGTCTAGTTCTTTTTCAATGCTCGTTTTTAATTCTAACATTGAAAGTTCAAACTGAAAATTAAGATCATTTTTATTCCAACGTAAGGGGGATAAAAGTTGTAAAAATTTTGTGGAATCAATCGTATTTAAAAAGTTATTTAACAAAAAATATTTGTCTCTTATAAGTTCAAAAACTTTGTGCTTAATAATATCTCAAATATTATCAAAATGTATTTTTAGTTCATCCTGAATGTCTTCATATTTACTTAATACCTCCGACCTAATTTCATCAATTTTTTCAATTAATGGGTTAATTAAATTTACAAAATCATATTCTCCAAGTTCTGGCCTTAATTTTCCACCATTACTTGATTCATTAATAAAATTATGTTCATTTTTAGTGCTTAAGAATATTAGTTGTTCTTCATATAAATCTCAGTCTTTTAATTGACTTGTAGGAAATGATTTAATAAATTTTCAAAAATAATATGGATCATTATAATTAAAAAATATTAATGAAAATAATAATGAATTTGGACTTAACTTAATATATCTCTCTGTCATTTTAGTGTTTTTGATTAGATCTTTAATAAAATCACTGACATATTTAACAATTATTTTTTGATCTTTGATTTCCAATTCATGTAAAACTGACACTTGATTTTTATCATAAGGTCATTCTGAAATATCAATTTTTTCTTTCATAATTTTCTCCTTTATAAATAAAAATACCAAATCTTAGTGGTTAAGATTTGGTATTTAAAATACTCTTAATATTTGGTTGGTTAATTTTGATGTTACCATCCGTTTTTAATTATAACCTTAAAAATAAGTAAAGATAATTTGATATTTTAAACTAAATAATTGTTTATTTTTAATTCCTGGATAAAATAAGATATAATTTTATTAATATAATTATTGTTATCTAAATGGAGATTAAATAATGCTAAAATATCTTTTTAAAAGTCGAGATGATGTCCTATAACGAAGTTAAGAAACTAACGAACAATTAAATATTAAATAGAATGGAATGATCACAATGTTTTTATATAATAATCAAAAAAAGAATCAGCCCATTGGTTTAAATGTCAGGATAACTTCTTATTTTAGGATATTCTTAAGTATTATTTTGGTTTGCAAAAATAATCTCAACCTTAATGAAGAAAATAAAAGTTAGTAATCGCCAACAAATTATCGCATTTAAATCAATTTTTAAGTTAACAGTTATTGCAATGTTGAGTGCCATCACGTTAGCTTTAAATACTATTTTTCGTTTTATTCCTGGTTTTGAATTTATTACTTTTATGGTAGTTGCTAGTAGTGTAATTTTTACCTATGATTTAGCCTGCGGAGTCATTAACACTTGTTGTAGTTTACAGTTAATTTTAACTGGGGCTAGTATTAGCAGCATTTGATATTTTTTACTAATGAATGGTTATGGATTAATTATCTTTGGCTGTCGACGCGGAATCATTAAACACTGATGATTAACTATTATTATCATGCCCTTGTTTGCGTTAGGAGTTACTGGGTTAAACTATTTAGAATGGTATGTTTTATATGGTAATAATGTTGCTTATGCAATGTTTATTAAAGCAACTTTAAGTAATGATGTTCGTTTTTCATTAAACATCTTATTTCCAATTATAATTTACCCACTATTTTGAAAGCTAATGATTTTGTACCGGAATAAATGGGACTGAATTTTTAATCATCACTTTTTACAAACAAATAAAATTAATTTATGAAAAAAAGCGCAGCCTAGAAAATTACCAATCCCATGTTGTCCTTCATCAAGAGAGGTGGAAAGCAATGATGAATAAATTAACTGGATGAAAAATATCCCTGGGTTTAGAAAGTTGCATTATTGGGAGTGTTTATTCATTTTTACCGTTTTTAACCTTTGCCAAATTTGGATTAAACAACATCTGAGTGTTTCTCTTGGTTCCTTTAACAATGTTATTTTTTACCCCGTTATGAATGCGAATTAAGAAAAAGTATTCTAACCATTTTGTCTTAAAAATTAATAGTACATTCTTAATGTTCTTTTTAACAACCATTATGATTTTTAATTTTTTTGATAATAACGACTTGGTTTATGGATATGCCATTAACTTATGGTTAATTGGGATGTTCTTAGCCGGAATGGTCCCTTTTACAATGGAGATTATCCGGAGCTATGGAGTTAGCAACAAAATTAAAGTTAACCCCCCCTTATTATTTAGCATAATTGGGATAATTCCAATTATCATCCCCTTCTTATGTTTTTATTTTCTGGAACACAATATTTTAAATATTGTGTTAATTTGCTATTTTGGTTGTTTAGGTTTCGGATTATGAATAACAATCCACAGCAATCAAAATATTATGACCCAGGAAATTACTTTTGCTACTAATAATGGAAACTTTAAAATGATTTGAAAAAATAAAGCATTTTTAGCCTACTTATTCCCATCTAGTTTTACTTATGGATTTAATGAATTTATTGGTTATCTCCTTCCCGTGTTGGTTTTTCAACAAACAATTTACTGAGTAATATGAATTGGCGTCTTTTACTTCCTGCGCAAGCTTAGTTATCTTTGTGGCAGTTTGTTTGCCATTAATAAACAAAAGATTTATTATGCCAATATTATTAGTAGTGGGTTGGTTGTCATTAGCATGGGATTATTGTTGGGAATGCTAATTATGCAATATTATAGTAATAATTCGCTAGCAACAGCCTTATATTTAATTATTGGGATTGGTGTTAGCCAATTCTTAATTGGGATTAGTTTAGCAATGATTTCGAAGAGTCAAAAAACTAATGTTACTAGCCTTGTGGGTCACGATAACATGTCCTTAGCCATGATTATTGACCATGTTTTTGGGCGGGGAATATGAAGTTTAATTTTTAGTATTATCTTTCTTCCAATTATTATTGTTAATAATGCTAGCTTAATGATCTTTATTATCTTATTGAGTTGTTTTACCATTATCAGTATTATTAATTTAATCCTCGTTAGCAACAATAAAATTGTTATTAATCCCTAATTTAAAAAGTAGGAGCACATAAATGCTGCTACTTTTTTTATTAATTAAGGGTGTTTATAACTCAAGGTTCAAGTAACTCCAAAGTTATCTTCAACTATTCCTAACTTTGCTCCTCAATATTGGTTGGAAATTGGCATAGTAATTTCACCATCAGCTGCTAAATTATAAAATAAACGTTCAAATTCTCATTCACTATCTAATGATAAACAAACAGAAACTGTTGAACGATTGCACCGTACTTCTGAACATTTTTCATTTGCACTGGGAGTAATTTTATCAGAAATAAAAATTAAAGTTCCTTTAAAATTTAATTTAGCATGAATAATTTTATTACGAAGAATTAAAGAGTATGGATTATTAATTGGTAATTTTTCACCAGTTAAAACTTCAATGATTTCCGCACCTAATGCTTTTTCATAAAATTTTATTGCTTTTTTAGCATTTTGAATATTTAATTCAACAATAACATATTGTTTTGAATTATCTTCTAATTGCATTATTCTAAACCTTCCTTTATAAAATCTAATTATTTTTAAGCACAAATTAAGTTGATAAAAACACTTAAAAACTCATAAGTTCGTTGTAAATATTTTTGTGTAAGTTAAATTTTGCTATTAAATTTTCAAATTTTGAAAATAAAAACACCTATTATATCTTAACAATGGCTGCAAAATATAAGAGGTGTTATCTACACTCAACGGGTTTATATTTACATTTTTATTTTATATAAAAAAACTTGGAGGTCAATAATGCTTTCTAAACATTCTCAATGTTTGAAATCCTTATTAATTAGTTTAGTCGTTTTTAATGTTTAATCCAAAAAAGAGCAGATAGTAATATAGTTCTTGCTCACCAGTCTCAATTATTAACTGGTCATTATTAAATAAGGTAATTATTAAGGCAATGGTAAATTTATACGGAATAAAATAATACTGTTTAATTTTAGCAAGTTCAATAACATTTGGTTTTTTTCCCAGCATAAACAAATGCGTTTTGGTTAACACACAACTCCCCTTCCACAATGGTGCCTCCCCTTCCATTGCTAATAACCCCTGATGATCTGTTAAATCTAACACGGGAATCTTTGCCACATAACTTGGGGGGGTTGTTTCGCCAAGGTAAAAGGATAAATATTAATTTTTGTCTTAACAAAAGGAATTTCGTGAGGATTATTGGCAATTGTTAGGCGCAAAGGCTTTAAAAATTTTTTTTGTAACCGAAAATGGTGATAATTCTTAACTAACCGGGTAATTTGTTTATTAAAATCTTGCCGGTGATGATGTTTTTTTCGCCAATAAATTCCCGCAAATAGTGCCAGAAAACTAATTACCACCACCACTGATATTACATAAGTTCATCATGAGTTATTCATCTTAATTGCTCCGCTCCTCTTAAATAAAATAAGATAATGTGACATTATCTTATTTTGATGTAGATGTCCGAAAAACTATAATTCCGGATCAGGTTCACTAGGGGTTATTTCTGATTGCTCAACAACTTGATCTTTTTTCCGTCTTTTGACGAGTAACAAATCATTGGTTTCTAGTTGGCCAGTTAATTTGGCCGCAATGGTTGTGGCTTGGACTCCCCCAGAAACATTGACCGCTGTCCGCCCCATGTCAAACAACCCATCTAAGGCTCCAATAATACTATAAACTGGTTCGTATAAAGCACCGTATCCGATTCCCCCGAGCACTCCGGCAGTAACAACAGCCGCCGTTCCCGGGACACCGGCAATTCCTAAGGACGCAATAATTGTAACAATTAACGCCATAAAGAAATTAGTAGCATCAAAGGGAACAACCCCCGAGGACATAATAAAGGAAATGATAATTCCCGATTGAACTCCCGCACAGGCGGTTAATCCCATTGAGGTTGATAAGGGAGCAGCAATCCCCACTAAATCTTCTTTAACTTTAATTTGGTCACGTAATGTTTCCATTGTTAAAGGTAATGTTGCATTTGAAGATTGGGTTGTAAACCCTTGGATAACCGGACGAATGGCAAATCGTCATCATTTGGCCGGATTGATCCCAAAGCAGAATAATGATAACGAATGTCAACATAACGCTACCACTAAACATAAGTAGGCAACCCCAATCACAATTCCAATTTTTGCTAAATATCCAATTGGTCTTGTAATAATCGCGTTAGTAATCATCGCCATAACCGCATATGGCATAATTTTAACAACAACCATTAGCATTGACATACAAATAGTTCATCATCTTTCAAACCCGGCACGAACTTTGTCCATGTCTTCAGCGTGGCGTTTTGATAATTTTTTAACAGCATAACCAATTAAAGTGGCAATTACCATCACGGGAATGATTGCTGTTTTGGTAAAGGTATCAACAAAGTTAGATGGAACATAGTCCCAAATAATTTGGGGAATTGGTTTGACTGCTTCCCCACTCCGTGTTCCCGAACCTTCGACTGTAAAGCCGTTTCCAATTTTAATTGCCATTCCAATAAAGAAAGTGATTAAAAAGGCGACAGCGACATTTACTAATAAAATAACAACAGTAATGAAGGCCGCTTGCCCTGATTTTTTGTTGGCACTTTGTTTGGAAACAGTTCGCACAATTGCTAAAAAGACAACGGGGACTGTTAGCATTAAAATAGCATTCATAAAGATTTTTTTAATCATATCAACTCAAATTGATAGTTCTTGGACCCATAACACATAAATTGGGTTCGGGTTTTTATCCTTATCAACAGGATTAATCATTGAGTTTGAAGAATTAGTATTATCATATCGGAAACTATTAATCGCTTGGATTACAATTCCAAAGACTAATCCGACTCCCAGCCCAATTAAGATTCGATAAACAAATCTAATTTTAGTTTTCCGAATTAAATACCATAACCCAGCTACTAATCCAACAAAAATTAGAATGGCTACTAATGATTGTCAAGTTGAGATTGAAACAAACTCGTGCAGCGGGTTAATTTTGTCTTCGGCTAAAAAGTTAACCTGCATGGTGATCTTCCTCTCTTAACGTTTAACTCTGGCACTGGCAATGTGAATAATATCAACTGCCCGTGCAAAGGGAGGAGCATAAGCTAAATCTAATTGTTGCAGATCATAAACAGTTCCTTCTTTTCAAATAATGGCGGCTAACGCGTCAATTCTTAAAACTGCTTTATTTGATCCGCACATTTGTGCTCCTAACAATTTTTTGCTAGTTTTTTCATAGATTAACTTAATAAATAGTGGTTGTTGGTTATGAACATAATTAGTATGGTCAAAATCACTAACTGTGACACTGGCATAATCTAACCCCAAACTGGCGGCTAAGTGTTCACTAACCCCCGTGGCGGCTGCTTCTTTATCAATTACTTGAATAATACTTGTGCCTAACGCACCGGGAAAACGATCGGGAATACCGCTCACAACATTAGCTGCTACTTTGGCTAGTTTATTCGCATTCGTAGCTAATGGAATATATTCATTACGACGAGCTACTAAATGATAGACAGTAGCACAATCACCCCCACTGTAAACATCAGGCACACTAGTTTGACAATGTTCATCAATCACAATTGCCTTGGTAACTGGTTGTAAGGTAATTTCATTTTCATCTAAAAAGTCGGTATTTGGTTGGAAACCAATAGTAATGATTAGTAAATCACAAGGAATCACTGTCCCATTGTCTAATGTAACACTTGCGACCTGGTTATTTTCATCTCCCACCACAGTGGTTACTTTACTTTGTTTGTATAAAGCAATTTTTTTATCCGCTAATTCTTGTTCTAATAAAGCTGATACTTCCTTATCAAAAGCATAATGGATTAATAAATCACTGCTTTCCACAATTGTGGTGTTTTTTTGCAAATGATAAAAAGTTTCAGTTAGTTCCATCCCAATAAAACCAGCACCAACAATTACAACATTTTTTGCTGTTTGAGCGGCTTTTTTAATGGCAATCGCATCTTCTTGGGTTGAACAATTATAAACATTAGTAATTTTTGGATCAATATTCTTAATGGTACGGGGACGAGCACCAGTGGCAATAAATAATTTATCATACTGATCACTAAATTCTTTATTTGTTAATAAATCACGAATGGTTACCATTTTTTTGTTAAAATCTACTTTTGTTGCCATCATGTTTAATTTAACATTAATATTCTGTTCTTGAAATTTTTCAACAGTTCGGGCAATCATTTGGTTAGGGTCTTGGAATTGATCACTAATAAAATAAGGAATTCCACAGGCTCCAAATGATGGATAACTACTTTTTTGATAAACAACAATCTCAGCTTGGGGGTCATTTCGACGTAATTTAGCGGCAAACCCCATTCCCGCAGCACTACCACCTAATACAATAACTTTCATTACTTCATCTCTCCTTCTGATGATGAAAATACTCGGATTAATCTTTCCACACAACTTTTAATATGAATAAAATGTGTCGCATAATTAATTCGGACAAATTGACAATATTCCTGTCCATAATCAATCCCTTCGTTAGCCAATATCCGCGCTTGGTTTAAATACTTGGTAACATCTTTATCATCTTGACAATAAAAAGATAAATCTAACCAAACTAAATATGTCCCTTCACTATTTATTACTTTAATCTTGGTATGTTTTTCTAACTCATTTTTAATATATTGATAGTTCGTTCATAATGCGCTTAGGTATTCTTGATACCATTCATAAGCTTCCGGATCATTATAGCCGCTGCACACAGCTATTGATGTCAAGACATTATGACTAGCATAGTGAATCTGTGCTTGTAACATCTCAGCAAATTTAATTCTGATTTCTGGGTCTTTAATAATAGCATAGCCGTATTGTAAGCCCCCTAAATTATATGTTTTGCCTTGTGAACTTAAAGTAATAATTGGAACATTGGAATTACTATCTTTTTCCATGCTAAACATTGGATGATGGTGATATGGTTGATAGACAATATCTTGTCATATTTCATCACTTATAATGATTTTATTATATTTTTTTACTAATTGGTAGATGTTTTGTAATTCTGTTTCCGTTCAAACTCGGCCCACTGGATTATGAGGACTACATAAAATCAAAATTTTATTGACAGGATCTTTTAACTTTTCCTCTAAGTCTTTAAAATCTATTTCATAATGTTGCGCTTTGCTATTATAAATTAATTTATTCATAATTACTTTTCGCTTTTTATGTTCAATTACTTCTAAGAATGGTTCATACACCGGGGTTTGGATAATAACCCCATCCCCAGGAGCGGAAAAGGTTTCAATCCCTACTTGCATTAAATGCATTACCCCGTTCCCGTGGATAATCTCCTCTAATTTTAATTCCAAGTTATACCTTTTTAAATATCAATTTTTAATTGCTTGGTATAATTGTTCATCAAAATAAGAATAAACTAAATTCCCAGCATCAACTTTATTAATTAATGCTTCGCGGATCGCAGGAGTTAACTTAAAATCCCCATCCGCAACGGTCATAAATAACCAATCTTCACCATGATAATCATGATATCGGCGACATTCATGGAGCTCTTTGCGCAATTCACGGTTGCACTCTAACAGCTTCATAAAATTGTCCTCTCTATAAAATAATAAAATTTTTGTTTTATTTTACAAAAACTAAAAATATTTATTACTTTACTTTTATATTAGCACAAATATTCCAAAAATTATCAAATTATTAATAAAAATTATATTTATAAAAAATTTCTTTAAAATAGAAAAAATCCTTATTTAAAACAAGGATTTTATTAAGTAAAATTAAGGTTACCATCAAATGAAATAGACTTATTTTGACAATCCAACTGGTTTTTAATTTGCATATCGGTTATTAAGGGTGTTGTAGGATTAAATATTAATATAGCTAACAACGCTTAATAATAAAGGGCAAAATAATGATATTTCCTATTTAAATAAAGTATTTAATAAATTTCGAATTAATTATTTTATTTGAATGTTTATAGTAAACATGATAAATACTATAAATAATAAGTCCACTATCAACAAATAAAATAATTAGAGTCCCCGTAATCGTAGTTACTAAAGCATATGTTTTAATAATCACTGCCAAGTCAAATTGACTAGGAAAATTAGTTATTAACCAAGTACTAAATTTGACCATCGCCACCATCCCAATTGCTAAGGGAAAGGTATAACAAGCAAATAACGGCATAAATTTGGTACGGAAAGTTTTGAACATTGATATATAAACACAACAAGTAAAAAAGATCCCAAGCGGCGCTAAAAAGTAAATTACTAAGTTATGTTGATCAGCAATTTCTTGGGTGCTGAAAGTAGAAAAATAACCAGCTAGTAAGAGATTGGGGGGCGCTGCCATAATGCCATATGCCGCAATTTTCTGATGTTCTAAATGACTAGTAAAACTATATTTATATATCATTAGCGGTAACATTATAATGTAAAATGCTAAACCTAAATATCAACAAAATTGTGATAATTGGTGCATCCCGTCTGCAAAATTAACACTAATATTTGCCCCAACATTTTTTGACATTACACAGGCAACTACAATTCCAATTGGTGGTACAAACCACGAAGCAAGATAATTTTCTCACTTAAAATGGTAAATTTGAAAAACCACAAAAAAGCCAATATAAATTAAATGACAAATCACTCCTATTAACCAAATAATTAACTGGACCATTTGTAAACCGTGATCGCCAAGAAAACCACTAATTACAAAACAAGTCATAAAAATTGTCGGAATAAAATTATTTAATGTTGGGTCCTGTAATTCTTTACCTAAAATTTTTGGCGTAAAGATATAGCGTAATAAAATTAATCCAACAATTAAAATCGCAAAACTAATGGTAAGATATTTTAACCAGTCACAACTAAAAGAAAAACCAATGGTGGTTTGCTTAAACATTCCTCACGCATTACCCATTGTTGCTGTTCCCAACGCCGCTCCTGATAACGCCAGTGGTCGCTGAAAAGCATTTCAATAAAAATTTTTTAAAGTTTTCATTAATTCTCCTTGAAAAGATATTTTTTTCTTAGCTTATTATCATATGATTATCATATAATAAATTTTTCAGTTTTCTAAATTTTTTTAAAAAAACTAAAAAGGAAGAAATCGATTCCTTCCTTAATTAGTCTAAAATTTTAATTTAAATTGTAGGAAAAATGATTATTAATTTGTAATCCCCGTACTTGTCATAATGCTTTTGGATTCATGTTGACTCATTCACTAGCCCCCACTTTAACAATCGTTGCGGCAAAAGCTGATTGTTCAATGTAGATTGGACCATTGACTCCCACCGGGATTCCTAACGCAAACCAAATTAAGAAAATTGCGGTTGAACTAAGGAAGAAAAAGAATGAATAAGGAACCATTAATGACATCAAGGAACCAATTTTGAAATCAGCATGGTGTTCTTTTTTAATTCAGTTTTGACCATACACTAAAACTAATGGGAAATAGGTCATAATTGGGGAAATAATATTAGTAGCACTATCTCCAACTCGATATGCCATTACTGTGGCAGCGGGATGAATTCCTGCCTGTTCTAACGCAATCGCAAAGATAGGACCTAATACAAATCACTTGGCACTTAATGAACCCATAAATAGATTAATAAAGGCAATTAAGACCACAAAGATAAAAATTGTTAAGGTTGGATTAATTCCTTGAATCCCTTGTCCTAAGTAGTAAGCCCCTGCCATATCTAGCTTTGTTTTACTTAGGGTCGCAATAAACTGTGACATTACCAAAAAGATTACTAAGGTACTAGCTGATCGTTTTAAACCAAAAGTTAAGGTTTCCGTAAAATCATCTTTAGTTTTAAAAGTTTTTGCCGCATAACCATATGCTAACCCAATTCCTAAAAATAGAAACGCAATCACTAATACTAAATGGGGTAAAATGCTATACTGATTAGCTAACCCTGGTGTTTTTGCATTTAACGCAGCACTAAATTCAGGATTGAACGGCGCATTAAACGGAGCGTACGGAATAAACATCATTATTAAAATAATTGTTAAATAAATTAAAGTAAATCCAAGTACAAACCACATTCCGCGACGTTCATCTTTTGTTAATTTGAACCGTTCTTGTTGAACCCCATTAATTTCAAATTCATCAATTGTTGTCATGTGGGCATAACGATTAATAATTCTTTTTTCAACAATTTTATCGGTTACAAATCATCCCACTAAAGTATAAATCGGTATTAATAACATTGTAAAATATCAATTTGATAAAGCATTCATCACTTCTTTGTTAAAAAATGAATTTGTGGAAGAAGTTAATAAGAATTCACTTGAAGCTGGAATTAGGTTACCAGCAAACCCCGCGGATACTCCTGCAAACATTGCCACAATTCCGACAAGCGGATGACGGTTAGCTTTATAATATAATACCCCCGCCAAGGGAATTAAAATTAAATAACCAGCATCACTAGCAACCGAAGAAATACAACCAATTAAAATACAAACTGGCGTTAATAAAAATTTTGGCACTCGGGAAGCCATTTTTCGCAACGACACATCAATAAACCCGGATTTTTCCGCCACGGTAATACATAAGGTCGTAATTAAAACCACTCCAATAGTAACTAATCCGGTAAAATTAGTAATGAAATTAGTAAGTCATCAGATAATCCCTTCCCCACTAAATAAATTAAAAAACTTTAACTGATAAACTTTTTCAACTTGTTGATTTTCACGGACATAAATATTGTAAATTGTAATTCCTTCCGGAAACACAAAATGCAAGATCATCGCGAGAACCATAATAATTAAAGTTAAATAGATAAATAAATAAAATGGTTTTGGTAGTTTATTTCCTAACCATTCAATCCCGTTTAAAGTCTTATTTCCGATTTTCCCAAAACTAGCACTAAATTTTACTCGAAACTTAAGACTCCTCGCTTGTTCTGTTCTTTCTCTCATAGTTATTCCTCCTTATTTTAATAAAAAATATGTTAGTAAAAGTTTTAATTATTTTTATTTATAAATAAAAATTATACTATATTTTTTAAATAATACAAGAATTTTTTTATATGAGCGGTGAGCAGAGTCAAAATAAAGACTAACTATTTTTTATCTTTGCTCATCAGTTTTTTCTTCCACTGCCATTTGTTTTAATAAATTTAATCGTTCTTGAATATTCAAATTTTTATCAATGTTTAATTTTTTTCTTAATGTAATTGAATTACCTGCCAGAGATGGTTCTTTCAATGAAACATAAGTTTTGGAAAAATTGGAGTCATTTTTAATCATTTCATCTAAATCAACAAGTAATTCTTGCAGGTGCTGATAGTGTAAATTAAAATGGTAATTTCCAGCATAAAATATTTTAACATTAATTTCTGTAGGATCTTCGGTAGTTAGTTCTTTTAATTCACTAGTTATACTATTTTGTTCTATATTCTGATTAACAAGACTATGAGAATCATCTTTTGGTGGTAAATAAGCACAATTTATATAGTTAATTATTTTTGAATAATTTTCTTTAATCAAATTTATAAGTGTCGCAAACGAGAATTTAATTTCCTCTTTTTTTGTTAAAATCATTCAAGTATATTCAAAACCAACTTCATCATTTTTTTAAGAAATTTTAAAATATTATTATCATTGACCTTGTCTAAAAAAATACTATATAAATTATTTATTTCTTCTACTTGTGCTTCCTTCATTTTATTTATATTTTCAAGGTATACCTTTTGAAGATCATTAATTGCAATATGAGGATATTTTTGACAAAAAACAATTCATTCTTCTAACAGTGTTTTAATTAATTTATCATTTTCATAATTTAAGAAATATTTAGAAAAAAATCCTTGTTTATCATCATATCAATTTTTATATCTCTTTCTATTAAAATATGATTTTATCGTTTGATCAAAGTTACTTTTTTCATTCAAAATATTAAAAAGAGGATTATTATTGGATGAATTATTAATTCTATTGATAGCAGTTTCTTCTTTATTAACTTTCATATTTTCAATTATTTTATTTTTTATTTTAGAATAATATTCATCAATTAGTTTTAACCGATCTTCAATAGCTATTTTAAAATTTTTATCAAGTATAAACTCTAAATTATCAATATCATTTAGTTCTTTTCCTATATTAGAGTTTAAATTAACAATATCAAATGTTAAACTTTCTATCTGTTTCGTGTTAGCCTCATATGATAATTGTTTCAATTGGCTATTATTTTCAGCATTATTTCTTAAATCATTAATTTCATCAATTAATTTATTAATTACATCAATAGTTTTATTATGTTGATCTAAAAAAAATATTTTTTTACTTTTAATTATAAAAGATAAAAGAGGTCTTTTTTCTTTTAATAATTTAAACTCATCTACAACCAAAACTAATTTTTTAATTAAATTAGCAATATTAGTTAATACTTTTTTATCTAGCTGAGGTTTGTCATTAACTTGCAAATTAGAAATTTCATTTTTTTCTGTTAATTCATTGATCTTTAAAACTAACTGATCGTTATTTTCATCTGGTATTTTTATTAAAATTTTAGATAAAAAAGCTTGAATATCCCCATTAATTGAGCTCAATATTTTTTTGTATCTTATTTTTAGGTCTCCTATTTTATCGTTATTTTTTGGCATAGTTTTATTTCCTTTCAAATTTAAAATAAAAATAATTTATTTAAGTTTTTCATGTTTTTAAAGTAATTAATGGTAAACTAACCATTAAATTATTTAATATTATTACTACTCATTAATTAGAGAATTTTGTAGTATTTTCCCCTTTATAATGTATATAAAATTAAAAAACACCGACAAAACTAATAGTTTTAAATCCGGTGTTATCTACACTCAATTTTTAATTTTATATCTTTATTTTCGCAAAAATAATTAAAAAAACAATTAATAATTTTAAACAAAATAAAGATTAAAAATTATAGTTTTAATTTAAATTAATTACTTAAATTATTAAAAAGGATAAGTATTTTTTTGTTTTATCTACTTTTTTTAATTTAAGTTTTATATTAATTTTTTTTTAAAACTAAATTAATAGATATTACCTTGCAATTTCTTGATCATGTGATTTATTAATATCATTCTGTTTACTTTCTTGGCATAACCGTCTAATTTCTGAATATAATTCAATTTTTTTATATATAAAATTTTTTTTAATTTTAATTTCATTAATTTTAGTTATATAATTTTGAAGTTCACAAGGGTCAGCGTTTTGATTAGTGACTCATTTTTCATTTCATTTAGATAGTTTTTGTTTACATCGTGTTTCCACATCTATTAATTTAATAATTTTTTTATTTGCTTGGGCTTTCTCTTGCTTTAAAAAGTCTTCGTAGATAAATTTGGAAATGAAATCTGTATATAAATTAATAACTTTAATTGCTTGGATTTTTTTAAGTAAAGGTTCACATTCATCAAAATATAATTTATAAAAAGATGTCTTTGTAAATTCAGAAGTATGTGTAGTTTTATTACGCAAATCAATTTTTAATTGCTCTAATATTTCATTAAATTTTTTTATAATATTTTTATTTCTATTTTTCTTAAATTGGCAGATTATTAATTTTTCATAATCTTGTTTTAACTTAATTACTTCTTTTAATTTAATTACTAGTTCTTTAATTTTCTTATCATTTTTATAAAAAGATGATGTATTAAGTAAAAAGATTTCAAGGTCTAAGTCAAATAATTCTATTGCATTAAGAATATTTTTTTGAAATAATTCAATATTCATTAATTCCATTTTATATACTTTGACCTCCTTTAATAGTGAACTTAAAATAATGTTTAATTCTTCTGTAGTCATTTAAGATCTTCCTTTCAAAATATTTTGTAAAATTAAAAACACCTTCATAAAATTATTAATTTTACTTTCGGTGTTATTTACACTCAATTTTCAAATTTATATCTTTATTTTCTTAAAGTTATTATAAAAAGCAATTAATAAATTTAAACAAAATAAACATTAAAAAACAGATAATTACTTATCTGTTTAAAATGTTTTAACTACTTTTTTAATTTGCTCATCATATTGATCAATTAATTCTTGGGGAGTTAAGGAACTAGTTGGAGCAACTTTTGTGCCAGCCACTAAAATTGGTTCATTTACTTTGGCCCCCACAAATTCTCAAGTTCCTTTTAAATATTCGGTATGGTTACCTCAAGGGTATCATCCAAATGGTGCTCCTTGGGTTGTTAAAATTTGAACTGATAAATGGGGTAATAGTCCAATTGCATCCCCTTTTTTTGAATATTTATATGAAAAAGTTTTATTCGCCACTAAGACATGGTCTAAGTAGTTTTTTACTAATCCTGAGACATTAAAGTTATTCATTGGACAAGCCATGATAACTTTATTAACTTCTTTTAGTTGGTCAATATACACATCAGAATCTTCTTCATTAAAATAAGTTGCAAAATTATCAACTGTTAATGTTTTTAAAGCCATTGGTGTTTTATTTAAATCTAAATGAATAATTTCATCATTTGGATTTAATTCTTGATAATGTTTAACAAAACGATGTGCCAATTCTTTTGAATATGATTTTTCATCTGGACTAACCGTTCCGTAAATTACTAATACTTTTGTTGACATTGTAGTTCCTCCTTATTTATTGGTCTTTATTTTACCATAATTATAACCGAATCACCATTAATTAGGAGGGCAAAAACTTAAAAGTTTAATAATTAAATTATATATTTTGATAAATAAATTTTATCTTAAATCAAATCTCGTAACTCATGATAAGCTTTATGGTCTTGTTAAATTTTCTTCAAGCTCATTAGTACTTTCCTCACGAGCTTCTTCAGCAATTTCAATTTCTTCTTGAATTGTTGCTAACTTTTGCTCGGTTGCTTTTTTATGAGAATCAACTTCATCTTGGTCAGGGCGGTTATCAGTTGATGTTAAAGAATAAGTCCTTAACCGTGAAGGAATTTTTAAGATTTTTAATGGATGGGGTCCAACTGGTTTTGTTAAAACTTCCCGGAAAAAGTTAAGCTCTTGAATTCTTGCCAAAATTGATTCAATTTCTGCTTTTGAGGTTTTATCTTGCTCAGAATTCTTAAGGGACTTCAAGATATTAAACAGATATTTCTTTTTAATTGCAATTTCCTGAATATTATAATTAGCAAGACTTTCTGATAGTAAATCTATTTTAGTGAAGAAACCATCATTTCGAAAAGTTTTAAAAAATTTTAAAGCTGGATGATCACAATAGAATTTTTTATAAATGTTATGCTGACATTTTTTAATAATGGCATCAAAGGTTTCTAACAAACTTTCAAAATCATTTTTACTAATATTAGGATTCTTATAACAATAAGTAATTTTTTCAATGGCTGGTTCTATAACAACTTTTAAAACAAGAGTTGGAATTTCCATATAAATTTCACGAAAAACAGCATCTTGAGCTTTATCATCACTATTTTCTAATAATTTTAAGAGATCAATAATTAGAAATGTTTTTACTAATTCAATTGTTAAAGTATTGTCAAAACTATCTCCTGGGGGCGAACTCATTCTTGTTTTTTTAAATTCTCATAACCAATCACGGATAACATTTTGGGGAATTAAGATTTTTTGTTTTATATTAGTTGCACTATTTGTGGTTTGGGTATAATTGGTTGTGGTCATTTGTTTATTTTCAGTTTGTCATTTTTTTTCACGAGCACCAGCATAAGATGCTTCCACCGCTGACTTTGAACTGCCCGGGATAGGAAGTGGAATCGAAAAATTGGCCCCACCCTTAACAGTTGAAGTTTTTGTTGTTGCTGTAAGACGGGTATCAATTTTGGAATCAATTACCCCCAGATTTTCCCCCTGGGTAATGGCTAAATCTTGTTGCATAAAATATCATACAGGTTCATCTTCTTTTGCTAAATTTTCAATATAAGCAAGATCAAGTTTATCCTGCTCGGTTAATTGTTTTTCATCTAATAAACCATTTAATTTTCTGTATAATAACTGAACAGCATTTTTATCCTGATCATTTGCATAATGAAAATTATTAATACTAATTTGTTCTCTAAAAAATTCTCATTCTTCTTGTAAAAAGTCATCAAATAAACCATCTTTATTTAAAAATAGTGGTGCAATTTCAGGATGATAGTAATTTTTTATTTTATTAAATAAATTATCAATTTCATATTCATCAATATTTAAAAATGGGGCAGAATCTCAGAAGTCACCTACTTGGTCAAGAATATCTTTAATCTCATTACCATTAATATGGCGATATTGCTTTAATAAATTTCGGCGTTGCTGCAGGGAAATATTTTCATCTTGTACTCAATCATTAATAATCTCTCGGCATAATCTATCAACATATTCTTGTCGCTTTTCAGGTGATATTTCGGCTAATTGTGCCTCAATTTTTTGGGGTAAATTTAAAAAAATATATTTAGTAATATTCTTTAAAAAATCTGCATCATTTTGTATTGATGCTAATTGTTGATATAAACCTCTTTGGTTAATGTCTCCATCCTCAACAGCTTCAAAATCAATTGTTGTTTCCACATATTCTTTCCCTAATCCAATCAATGCTTGAATTAAAAAAGAGAAAAAATCTTCTTCTAGTTTTTCAATTTTTTTCAGGTTAACTGATATTTTCATCTTATGAACCTTCCTTTTTTGAAAAACTATAATTTTTTATTAAATTTATAAATTAAATAAAAAATGTCTAAAATAATAAAATATTTTAGACATTATGTATGTTCTTCTATTTAATTTACTTATTAATTGTATCATATAATTAAAAATATTTTTTCATAAAAAAAGTAATAATTTTGCGATTATTTCATTCATAATAATGGCGTTTAATGGCATGATAATTGTTATTTTGAAAAAAACTAACACTTGTTAAATAAGCATTGACACTAATTTCTAAAAATCCCGCTGCGATCGCAGCTTGTTCAAGTAATGTCAATAATTTCTTGGCAAAATGCCAATTTAAATACTGGTGATGAACATATAAGTGCGTAATTTGGTTAGTGGTTTTATCATAAGCACCAAATGCTAATAATTTATTTTCAATAATAATTAAATAACATTGTTGTTGTTCTAACACCTCATCAAAATTTTGGTGTAAAAAATAATCCTTAATTAGGTCTAGTTCTTTAATTTTATAGTCTTGGTGGTCAATATGTGTTCAAGAATCGGTAATAAGATTAATAATTTCCTGACGGTCGGCAATAGTCGCTAATCTAATCATATCGTTACCCTCTCTAACATCTGTTCTTTTTAATTATATAAAAAAAGACCATAAAGGAAAGGTCTATTTTTTTTCTTTATGTAATGTATGAGCATTACAACGCGAACAATATTTTTTAAGTTCTAGTTTTTCTTGGTGTTTTTTCTTATCACGTTTCGCAATGTAGTTTTCTTCTTTACATTGATCGCAACGTAAAATTATTCCTTCACGCATTTTTAATTTAACCTCATTTCTGAATATAATAATTTACTTGTCATTTTACAACATATATATAATAACAAAAATATTTAAAAAATAACATAGTAATTTTAAGTTTTTTCGTAAATACTGGGCCAATTAATTATCTCATTTAAATAGTCACAGGGTTAAATAGTAAAAGATAAACCCTATAATTGTTAAACTAATAATAATGATAAAAAAGATCCCAATTCCTAATGAACTTGTAAAGATTTGTTGGTAATTATGCCCAAATAAGAGTGGGATTCATGAGGCAATCGCAAAAGAACCTCCAATAAAAATAACACTTAGAATTCCCGTTACTAAGGATTGAATGGTGCGGGAATTAATTAAAACTACGGTGAATAGTAAGATTCCCATTACACAAAACACTGTAAAAATCGAAATAATAAAGAACAATAATAAAGTAAGATCATAAATTAAGCTAAAATCAAAACCAAGGGCCCCTACCGTGATTAAACTAGTTATTAAAACAAGAATGTCCGAAACTGCCACTAGAGTTACACAATATAAACTTGCCATCAGAATAAAACCAAGGGGTTTAATTCCTAACAACCCAATTCGTTTGTAGACAATCGAAACTTTTAAATCAATTAAAAATCCGAGCATCATATACATTGAGCAACTCGCCGCCGTTGCAATAAAGGAAATTCCAATTCCTAAACTAATTGATCCCGCTGAAATCCGGGGGTTATTTAAAATGGCATCCAGGGTAATTCCAATCGGAATTAAAATTACCGCAATTACAAAAACTATTTTTTGACGTTTTAGATAATTTAGAAAGAAAAAATAAAGGGCAAAAATATTAACATTTTCTGTTACAAGGGCCTTATTTATCTTTTTCTTTATCAATGTACTTTGCTCAACTTTTTGCTCATTTTTCATTGTGAAGTCCTTCCTGGTGGTTCGCATAATTCTGATTATAAGCGCCAATTTGGTATTCTTTAAATTTTGCTTTTACATATTTTTCCACACTACCATATTCCGCGACGACCGTGGCAACATCAATGGTATTAATTATTTTTCCATTAACCATAAAAATTAATGTTTTACAAAATTGTTCAATCTCTTCCATGTTATGGGAAATTAACAACAACCCCTTCTGCGGGACGCTCAGGAAATCATTAATTAAATTATAAATTGTTTCTTTAATTTCTAAATCTAAGCCAGTTGCTAACTCATCTAAAATAATTAAATCTGGATTAACAATCAGCGCTAACAAAATATTAATTTTTTGTTGTTGTCCCCCAGATAACTTCGTAATATCTTTATTAATAATTTTTTCAATTTGCAACGCTACTAACATTTGGTAAATTTCTTTTGGTTTAATTGGGATTTTATAAGCTTTTAAATAAAGATTCATGAGATCAAACCCCGTGATTCCCTTTGGATAACGAGATTCTTGTAGTTGCATTCCAATGCGGACTCCAAAGGGTTTATTCACCACACCACTTGTTGGTTTCCGTAATTGCGCTAAAATTTCACAGAGTGTTGTTTTCCCGGTACCATTGGGACCAACAATACCAATGCGATCACCACGTTTAACGGTTAAATTAAGATGGTGGAGTACTTCTTGATGACGATATGATTTCGTTAAGTCAACTGCTTGCACTAAAATATCATCTGTTAATTGCTGGTTATCAATATCTGCCATATTGGTCCTCCTTATTATAATTTAATTACATTTTATCATTATATTAAATAAAAAAGCACGGAAATTATGTTTTCCCTGCTTTTATTAATCTTCATTATTTTTTAAAATATCATTAATATTAATTTGTAATTCCTTTGTTTCTTCCACCGCTAAATCATGTTTAAACTTATTTTTATCAACTTTATCATGGGTTTGAGGTTGGCCTTCGCCAGCAGTTATTTTGGATGTTGATCCCCCCGAACTAACTTTTTGTTGTTTTTGTTCAATCAATAATTCAACTGTTGTTTTTGCTTGGCGAATATCTACTTTGGTGGGAGAACCAGCATCTTTGTTAGGTTGTTGGGGTTTTATATTTTTTCCTTCCACTGGGGTCTTTTTTTCCACCACACTTTTTTTATTAATTACTTCTAAAGCGGTGGCTGGGGTTATAACTGGCATTCCTTCTTTTGATGTTTTATCATTATTAGTTGAAACTGATTTTGAAACATCATTATTGATTTTGCTATCCGCCTGTGGTTGAGTAGTTATTGAATTTGACTGGGTGGTGATAGTTTTGTTATTTGCTATTTTTTCTGCTGGTTGTTTAACGACAGCAGAGGATGGTTGTGAAACTACTGGTGGCTTTGCTTTTACAGATGGTTTTCGTTTTTGTTGTTTTTTCTTACTCTTTGTTGATTTAGTCCCTGCTTTTGTTGGGGAAACTACTTTTGGTTTTGTTGGTTCTTTAATAGTCACTGCATCCTTGGTCGATGAATTAGAATTATCATTAGTTGATGGTGTTTCACTAGTTGGAACATCTTTTAAATTATAATATTTTGGAATTGCAATATCATCAATATTTTCAATTCCTAAAGTTTCCAACGGAGCTTCTAACTCTTGTAATGTAATCTTGTCAACATTAAACATTTCAATTTCATCATTGGGATGTAAAATATTTAATGTTTCTTTTTTATTAATAATAAATCCTCATTTAATTAACTGCTCTATTTTTTTATTTGGTTTAAATAATCGTGTTCCCTTAATCGGGCGGGTTGAAACTGGAAGTTCTTTTAAGGCAATTTTTTTAACCATATTGTGGTCAGTAATAAAGACAAGATTTTCTTTTTGACCATAACCAGCGCCAACTACTTCATCATCTTTTAGGTTAATTGATTTTACCCCACTGGTACGTAACCCCAGACTTGGAATTTCTTGTTGCTTATATTTAACTGCAAAACCATTTTTGGTAAAAATACTAACATATGGTTCATCTTTAACTAGTTGACTGGCAACGACTTCATCATCAGCTTTCAGGTTTATTGCTTTCATCGCTTTACTAATTCTAGTTGCTTCAAAATCTAACACGGGAACTTTTTTAATCATCCCATTTTTAGTGGCAATCATAATTGCAGCATTAGGTTTATTAAAACTATCTAATAAATAACTGGCAATAATTTTTTCTTCTCCTGGTAATTCCGAAATGGTATTGACATGTTCGCCAATATCTTTAATTTTTGACATTTTTATTTTATAAACTGGGATAATGACATAATTTCCCTTCGAGGTGATTAATAATATTTTATCTAATGTGTTTGCCGAAAAATTAGCAACCCATAAATCTAGTGGTTTGCGGTTAAATTCATCTGCCGTGATTTTTGCTAATTGGCTATTATCTAATGCTTTTAAATAACCATCACGGGAAACTCAGATATTAACATCTTTTTCAATAATAGTTTCTGTTTTTTCAATTTCAATTAATTCAATATCATTTTCAATCACACTTTTGCGAGGGGAAGGAAATTTATTTTTGATTAATTCTAATTGTTCAACAATAACAGCTAATAATTTCGTTTCCTCGGCTAAAATTGCTTGTAAATTCTTAATCAAATTAGCTAACTCTTGTTGTTCTTTTTGTAATTGTAAAATATCAGTTGAAGTTAACCGGTACAATCTTAATTGAACAATTGCTTCAGCTTGGACTTGGGTAAATTTAAATTTCGCACATAAATTATTAATGGCATCTGTGCGGTCTTTTGAATGACGAATAATAGCAATGATTTCATCTAAAATACTAACCGCCTTAATAAGTCCTTCAACTATTTCTGCTCGTTTTTGGGCTTTGGCTAGTTCAAATTTACTACGGTTGGTAATAACTTCTTTTTGGTGGGTAATATAATAATCAATTAATTCTTTTAACCCTAATAATTTTGGTTGTTTATTAGCAATGGCAACCACATTAAAATTATAAGATACTTGTAAATTAGTATTTTTTAGTAAATACTTGCGAACAGTATCATAATTGGCTTGTTTAGCTAACTCTACAACAATTCGTAAACCGGTACGGTCCGTTTCATCGCGTACTTCTTTAATATTTAACCCTGGTTCATTATATTTAATATCATCAATTTTTTTAACTAAATCCTGTTTAACAACTTCATAAGGTATTTCAGTAATAACAATATTATTATCTTCATTTTCAATTTTACTACGAATAATAATTTTGCCCCGACCGGTACGGTATGCATCAAGAATACCCGTTTTTCCCTGAATGATTCCCCCCGTTGGAAAATCAGGACCCTTAATATATTTTGGTAATACATTCAACTTACTATCGGGATTTTTAATCCGGTGGATAGTTGCATTAATAACCTCTTGTAAATTATGGGGTGGAATATTTGTCGCATATCCAGCCGCAATTCCGGTAGCCCCGTTAATTAATAAGTTGGGAAACATTGCTGGTAAAATAGTTGGCTCTGTTTCGGAGTCATCAAAGTTAGGCGCAAATAAGACTGTTTCTTTATCAAGATCTTGTAATAAAAACCCGGCAATTTCACTTAACCGTGTTTCAGTATAACGCATCGCCGCGGCGGGATCACCGTCAATTGATCCATTATTTCCGTGCATATCAATTAACGGATAACGTACTTTTCAGCTTTGGCTTAACCGCACCATCGCATCGTAAACAGAAGTATCACCATGGGGATGATACTTCCCAATTACTTCCCCCACAATCCGCGCTGATTTTTTATAACTTGAATTAAAAGTTAGGCGCAGTTCATTCATCGCAAAAAGGATTCTTCGTTGCACCGGTTTTAAACCATCCCGAACATCGGGTAATGCCCGTTCTTGAATAATATATTTGGCATAACGGGCAAAACGATCTTCCATAATATCATTTAAAGTATAAACTAATTCATTATCTGGTTGTTTTTGATTACTCATCTTGCTGTTCCTTTCTGATTTATAAATGGGGATTAATAATTTTTTCAATTGTTATTTTTGAAAAAATTTCAAATCCAAAGGCGGTTAATTTTCATTGATCCTCTTGACGATAATAATTTAAAATTGGATTTTTAACATCTAAAATTAATGTACGAACAAATTGTAAAATTTTGTCATTAGTATAATAAAATTCATAGACTAATTTTAAATTATCTTGTAAAGCGTGAATATCATTTTTATTAATTACAATTTGGTGACCAGGAATATTATCTTCAGCATTTTTGAAACAATATGTCAAAATTAAATCATCAGTAGTTTCTGTTAATTCCACATAGTAATGTTTAAACCACGCAATATTATGTAGTTTTGCACTAAGATTTTGTGCTTTGCCACCGTAATCTTTAATTTTCGTAGCTAACTGATGGGGATCATCATTTAATAAATTATCGGGCAACACTACTTCTCCGGCTGCTTTTAAATTAAATAATAACCCCGCTAAATCCCAGTTAAAATATTTTAGTTGCAGAGCATGCACATCTTGACTAAAAAACTTTTTACCTGCTTTTGTTAATAAATAAAGATTGGTGCTAGTTTCTAAGCGATACAAGTCCGGATGCTCATTAATACTTGTTTGAATAAAATTATTTTTTGCCAAGGTTTTTTCTAATAATAGTTGACTAATATAAAGCATCGTGTTTAAAGCTTGGGGGTTATCTTTAGCAACTGTGGTTTGGGCAATAATTTTATCTTGTTCACTACTACTTAAATCAAATTTGCGGTAAACAAAAATTTTTAACTCCGTAGTTGTTTCTTCATAACGCAAAAAATTTCACACAAAATTTTCATACTGACTAGTAATTGCATTAACTTTGTTAACATTATCAAGATTAATTTTAATATCAAAAACTATATTTTCCATCATTATTGTCCCACCACCGGTTGAAAATCATCTTCCAAAGTAAACTTAACATTTTCATCAATTCAATCTTTCCGTTTTTTAGCATCATCCCCCATTAAGGTTACAATTCGTTTTTCGGCAATTGCCGCATCATCAATTGTTACGGCAATTAACTGACGAGTTTCGGGATCCATTGTTGTTTCTCATAACTGTTCAGCGTTCATTTCTCCTAACCCTTTATACCGTTGGAGTTCAAACTTATCTTTAAGATGTTTTAGTTTGGTTTTTAACTCGTTTTCATCTCAGGCATAACTAACTTTTTTAGTTTTTAAATTAGTAATTTTAAATAAAGGGGGCAAGGCAATATAAACTCGCTTGTCTTCAATTAGCGGACGCATAAAACGGTAGAAAAATGTTAATAATAAAGTTTGGATATGGGCCCCATCAGTATCAGCGTCAGTCATAATAATAATTTTGCCATAATTAGCATCTGCTAAATCAAAACTATTCCCAAAGCCAGCGCCAATGGCATGGATCATTAAATTAATTTCTTCATTATTCATCAAATCTTGTAATTTTGCTTTTTCCGCATTAATAACTTTTCCCCGTAAGGAAAGAATGGCTTGAAATTTCCGGTCACGTCCTGATTTCGCACTACCCCCAGCTGAATCACCTTCCACTAAAAATAATTCATTGACCTTTTTATTTTTATTTTGGGCCGGAGTTAATTTTCCCGTTAATAACCGTTCACTATTAGATTTTCGTTTATTACCCCGTGCTGCTTCGCGTGCTTTTCGCGCTTCTTCTTTGGCGGTACGAGCCAATAACGCTTTTTCAATAATTGCATAAGCATTTGTTTTATTTTCTAACATTCAAAATTGCATTTGTTTAGCAACAATATTTTCAACTGCTGTTTTAGCATCACTAGTCCCTAATTTCCCTTTTGTCTGACCTTCATATTGAATTAAACTTTCCGGGATTTTTACAGAAATAATTGCTGTTAACCCTTCGCGAGTATCGGTGGAATCTAAGTTCTTATCTTTTTCTTTTAATAATCCTTCTTTGCGCGCATACTCATTAATAACTTTTGTTAATCCAGCCCGAAAACCAACCACATGACTTCCCCCGTCACTAGTTTTAACATTATTAGCAAAACTTAATAAGTTTTCATTAAATTCAGTTGAATATTGCAAAGCAATTTCAACATCAATGTCTTTTTCAATTCCTTTAAAGGTAATAATGGGTGTAATTGGTTTTTTCCCCTCATTCATATAAGTAATGAACTCTTCTAACCCATTATTAAATAAATACTCAACATGCTTATCAGTTCGTTCATCCTGGAGCGTTATTTTTAATCCACTATTTAAAAATGCTGATTCGCGAATTCGTTCTGAGATTGTTGAAAATGAAAAATCAATCACTTTAAAAATTTCGGGATCAGGGACAAAATAAACGGTTGTTCCCGTTGTTGTAGTTGAACCAATGGTAGTTAATTTTTGGGCTAATTTTCCCCCGTTATTAAATTTAATGTTACTAATTTTTTTGTCCCGATAAATTGTGACATCAAATTCACTGGATAAGGCATTAACAACCGAAGAACCAACCCCATGGAGACCTCCTGATGTTTTATAACCATCACCACCGAATTTTCCCCCGGCATGTAAAACCGAAAAAATAACCTCCGGAGTTGATTTCCCACTCGCATGCTTACCAATGGGAACTCCCCGACCATTATCTTTCACCGTAATACCATTATTTTTATGTATTATAATATTAATTTCACTAGCAAATCCAGCTAATGCTTCATCAATTGAGTTATCAACAATTTCTCAAACTAAATGATGTAATCCCCGAATATCAGTTGAACCAATATACATTCCTGGTCGTTTGCGAACAGCATCTAATCCTTCTAGAACTTGAATTGAAGATTCATCATAATGTAACGTTTTGTTATTATTGTCCATTGTTTATCCCACCTTTATTAAGTATTTGATAATCCTTAATATCATACAATAATATCCACTGTTTTACAAATAAAGATTAAAATAATTTATTTTTATAAAGAAAAAACACCTGTAATAAAGTTAGTCATAAATTCATTAACTAGTAAACTTTATCTTAGATGTTTTTTTAAAATAATTTACTTATTTTTTTGTAACATTTACTTTAAATTTAGGTGTTTCCCCTGTTGCTTTAGCACTTTTCTCACTTTAGTTTAATTAATCAATTAGGAAAATATACAAAATAAACAACTATTTTTGGTTTGATAAATTGCAATTGAATAATTACCTATTTCATATGCCTTTTCCATATTTGTATTCTATATAAAAAAAATTATTTCTCTTGATTAAAAAAATTATTATTCATTATTCGCAATTATTGATAAAATTGCGACAATATTAATTTTTTGCAAAAAAAATATTGCTAGTTAAGATTTATCCAGGATATTAATTAAAAATACTTTCATTTAGGTTATAATAATTTAAGAGGTGTTTAAATTAATGAATCTATATGGTTATATTGGCACAATCATTGCATGTATTTTAGCTTATCTAATTGGTTCTTTTAGTTGATCAATTTTTATTGGTAAGTTCTTTTTTAAAGTTGATGTTCGCGAATATCATTCGAAAAATGCCGGGGCCACTAATACTAGTCGGGTGTTAGGTAAAAAATTAGGATTTGCAATCATGTTTTTAGACATGTTAAAAATAACAATTGTCATGTTTATTACGCTTGGTATTAGTTGTATTGCCGTTGGCGATGTTAATTTTGGTTCAACTAGTTATTATGTTCCAACTTTTTTTGTTTTATTAGGTCATTGTTATCCAATTTATTATAAAT
Organism: Spiroplasma sp. DGKH1; assembly: GCF_040940205.1. Classification (NCBI taxonomy): domain Bacteria; kingdom Bacillati; phylum Mycoplasmatota; class Mollicutes; order Entomoplasmatales; family Spiroplasmataceae; genus Spiroplasma; species Spiroplasma sp. DGKH1. The sequence continues at coordinate 147,287 of NZ_JASTWG010000003.1, forward strand.
TTAAAGGTGGAAAAACAGTTTCTTCGTTTTTAGGATTATTATGAATGACAAACCCCTATTACTTCTTAATTGCCGCAGTAGTCTGATGAGTAGTTTTCTTCATTTGAAGACGAGTATCATTATCATCAATCCTAAGTGCAATTATGGTCGGGGCATTATGCTGAATCCCCCAACTAAGTGGGATCAATGTAATTAACTTTGATGGGCAGTTATTAAAGGATAGTACCTTAGTTTGGTTTAACCAATTTCACAATCTTAATTATGATAATTATTATGATAGTCTGGCGTTAATTAATATTATGGTTTCACTAGGAGTTATTTTACTAGTCTTTCGCCACCATGAAAATATTAAACGATTATGAACAGGGCAAGAAAAAAAATATGATATCCATAAAAAAGCTGATATTAATAAACTAAAAAAACTAGAAATAACTGCTAAAAGTGACAAAATTAATCGCAAAATTGAAAATAGTAAGTTAAAACAAGCGGAATTAACAGAAGAAATTAATGATTTAAAAGCAGCAAAAAACAAACCGAAAAAAAATTAAAAAAATGTTAACTTTATTAACATTTTTTTAATTCTATTGCATTATTTTGCCCTTTTCATTGAGTTCATAACTTTTTTAATATCAGCTTCTGAAGGTTTTCTTCCCATTTGCATATACATGGCACGAATTTGTTTTTCTGTAATTGGGGGATTATCACGTAATTGTTTTTGAACAATTTTTTTTGTAATAATAAATCCTAATACCCCACCAATGATTAAACAACCAATCCCAATTATTAAGCCTGCTCATCATGGTATCATCTGATTAATTTACCTCCTCTAGTCGTAATTTATGTCAATTTATCAATAAAACTAATAATTATTAACAAGAATATTAGTTATCTACAATATTTTAACATAATTAAGAATTTTATTGAAAAAAATTCGTAACTTCTGCTAACTTTTTCAGTAAATTAATCATCCTAGTTATTATTCCAAAGCCTAATTTTTAATTAATTTGTTTTTGCTTTTACACTAATGGTAATCAATGCTTCACCAAAATAATTTTTAGTATTATTAGCATTAATATCAATTTTCATTGGATGGTATTGACCATCATATTGTAATTTATCGGTTGTAGTTAAATAAATATCAGGGTCTTGCAAAGCTGCTTTTAAATCAGGATTTAAATTAGGTATGGCACTTATAATTGCATTAACTAAGGTTGGGGAATTAGTATCACTAATTTCAGCTTTACTATCTAAAAATTCACCCCCATCTTGGGAAATATCAATAATACTTGATGCAAGAGACATTGTTACTACTGCTGTCCCTTGATAATTTGTGGTATCACTAGCATCAATAATAATTTTTAAAGATTGATATTGACCATTATAAATTAAATGGTCATTAGTTTTTACTACCACCTGATTATCATTTAGGGCTTGCAAAAGATCAGGTTTTAAGGTAGCAATTGTTTTTAAAGCGGATAATAACTGATCTTGGGAAGTATTTGTGACTTTAGCTTTGGTGCTAGTATAATCACCCCCATCTTGGGAAATATTAATGCGGTGGTCAACATGCTGATGAGTTTTTACTCAATATTCATAGATTTGCCAACTCCCAATACTAGCCCCCGCTAATAAAACTGTTCCAATAATAGATCAGAGAATTATTTTCTTCTTGCTTTTTTTGTTCGGTGTGATTGGTGTGGTTTGGTATTGAATTGCTTTTTTCATATTATTCCTTCTTTCTCATTTTAATAAGTTTGTTCAAATAAATAACCTTCTTGGTACCCAACCCATAAGTTGCCATTAATAAATGAAATTGTTGTAGCGTTAATACTTTCAACTTGGGATTTTCAATTATTTTGCGAACTATAAATTTTATTTTGACAACGTAAATAAATAGCAGTGTTATTAACTAAAATTTGGTTAATTGGTAATCCAACTTTAACAATTGGCTGGTTAATTTGTTTAAAGTTATAGAGATTGCCATCATCAGTTCAAATTAAAAAACTATCTTGATAATTAACGAGTAGTGCTGATGCAATCACTTTTTTAAAATTATAAATTTGTTGATAGCCAAAGTTTTCCGGATTATATTGGAACAAACTACCTTGACTCATAAGAACATATCAATGATTGTCAGTTCCAGCTAAAAAACCAACGCCAATCCCAGCATCAGGGGGAAATTTTGTTTGGGTATGCTTTGTGGTATTATAAATTCCAACACTAGTAACAATGACATCATCATTATTAATAATGCCAGCATATAATAATCGTGAACAATATAAATTATTATCAAAAATATCAGTTTTCCAGTCGGATGATAAAAACTCTTGAACTCGTGAAATTCCATATCCGGTGTTAATTATTACAACATGTAAAATATTATTTTGATCAAAATACATATTACCTAGAATATTAGTCGCTGCTTGATAATTAGCAAGTGGTTTTGTTCAATCATCTGAACAATAGATTGTTCTCTGGACAGTTCCAACATAAATTTTGTTGTTATTAACTAAAATTTTACTAATTGAATTTTTTAAATTAGTAAGTTTTGTTCAGTTTTGATCTTGTTGTTGATAAAGATCACCATTGCCAGTTCCAACATAGGTAATTTTATTAAAGTTAGTAATTGTTTCAACAGCACTGCTAAATTTTGCTCGTTGCTGTCCATTGAAATTAGCCCAAATGGTAACAGTGGTTTTCCCATAAAACTGGGCAGTACTATCTGCATTAATATTAATGGTAATTTTTTTACCAGTAAAATTAGTGGGATTATCGGGAGAAGAGATTTGAATGTGGGGATCTTTGATGGCAGTTAATAAGCTTTGTTTAATTCCAAAATTTTTTAACTGTTCTAATCCTGCCACTAATTGGCTCTGACTAGTATCTTGCAAAAAAATAACATTTTGATATTGTGAATAATCACCACCAGCATTGGAAATATCTGTTTTATTGGATTGCATTAAAATTTTCACATGAGCAGTTCCTTCATATTGTTTGGTATATTGGGCATTAATAGTAATGTTAATTGGATGTGGTTTGTTATCAACTTGGAATGGCGAATCGGAAGTAACAATCGCTTGGGGATCTTTAATGGCAGCTAAGATATCCTTGTCGACAATTGTTGGTCCCAACTGGTTTAAAGCAGCAATTAATGTACTTTGATTCAAATCATTTCCAATCGTAACATTTTGGTTAGTATAATCCTTATCCTTGGTAATATCAATTTTAGTCGACTTCATCATTATTGTGACAACAGCTTGACCCGTATAATTTGGAATTGCTAGGACAATAATCTTGATCTCAATTTTATGAGCCAAACCATCATGGTTAAGGACTGAATCAGTTGTTACTTTAATTCCCGACTGGTCAAGCAGATACCGTAAAGTAGGATTAAGACCAGTAACTTGCTTTAACGCTGCAATTAGTTCATTTGGTTTGGTATCTGGTTCACTAACTGGTGGTTGGGCAGTTAAATCTTGGTTTAAATGAGAAATATCAATGGTTCCGTTTTTTGCTTGTAGTTTAACTAGTAACGTTCCCGTATAATTTTTTGTGGCATTAGCATCAACGTTAATATCAATTTCACTTGGTTGGTTATTAGGAAGTAGCGTTGAAGATGTGGAAACAAGTATATTTGGATCATTAACCGCTGATGCTAAGGTTGGATCAATATCCTTAACATTTTGAATTAAATAAATTAGATTATGATGAGTTAAATCACCAACTATAACGGGGGGACTAGTTAAATAATTACCATTAATATTACTAATATTAATTTTCGTAGCGATAAAATAAACACTAATTGGTAATGTGCCCTGAAATTGTTTTGTTTGATTAGCATCCAAGGTAAAATTAATTAAATGCGGGTGACCATCAGAAATTAATGTTGACGGAGTTAGGTCGCTAATTTTTAGTTGGTCATCAGTAAGAACACTCGCTAGGTTAGGATTTAAATTAGGAATTGTTTGTAAGGCATTAATAATATTCTGATTGGTTAAACTTGCAATTTTTAAGGGCGCTAAGTTACTAAAGTTACCATCTAAATTCGTAATATCAAATTTTGCCGCACGGAGTGCTAAAGTAACATTTGTAATCCCCTGAAATTCTTTGGCATGGGTCGCATTAACCCGAATATTCATTAAATGATATCCCCCATCATAGGGTAAATGATCACTAGTTGTTAACACCGTGGCTGGGTCATTCAGAGCAGTTAATAAATCAGAATTCAACTCACTAATTTGCTGAACGGCAGTTGTTAGTTGGTCCGAAGAAGTGTTATTAATAGTGACCCGCACATTCGGAAAGTAACCTCCATCCTGCGAAATATCAATGCGATTTATTGCATTTGTGGTAGGCCGGTTAAGATACTGATATATTTGTCAGCCCCCCACCCCAATTCCTGCTAAAATAACCAGTAAAACAACAATTAGAATAATAAATTTATAATGGTAATTTTTTAATAATTCTTGCAACTGACTATGATATTCATCATCAATTTCTGGGTAAAAAACATCGGGGTCGCGAAGATCAACATTATTTTTAATAGTGGTAACTAGTTGGTGTTGGGAAGGTGGAATAATGGTTGGTAAATGGTTTTCAGCAACAGCCAGGCTAAGGGTTGGTTGAACATCAGGAATATGAAAGCTTTTGGTAAAGGTCTGGGCTGATAAATGAACAATTTTATTAATGACATTAGGTTTAATTTTATTGTTACAATATAAATTTTTTTTATTAAATAGCCCATAATAAACATCCCGACAACGAAATACTAAAAATGGTTGAATATCATTATCCATTGTTGAATCAAAATTAGTTTCAGTTTTAATTGGTAATAACTGTAGTTTTTTAATCAACAAGGGATTTTCTTTTTTAATAGTTTTTAATAAACCCTGTAAGCGTTTCTTACAATTATTACAAATAATAACATGGGGTTGTTGATCAGCATTATTCATGGGATATCCTCCTTTCTAGGTTATGTTGATTGCATATTTAATAAGATTTTTGCCACTCCTTCATATTGACTGGTATTAATAGCATTAATTGTAATATTTATCTCATGCGGTTTTTTATCAGCTACAAACTGACTATCAGTAGTGACCATAATATTTTTATCGTTAAGAGCGGATAATAAATTAGCATTTAAAGGAGTTAACTTGTTTAATTGTTCCAACGCATTTATTAAAGTAGCCATATTAGTATCATTCCCATTAACTGGTCCAAATTGAATAAAACTTCCCCCATCACTGGTAATATCAATTTTGCTTGATTTCATCATAATTCATACTCGGGCCTGCCCAGTGTATTGGGGAACTCCTTCGGCTTGAATATCAATCCCAATTTTATGCGCAACACCATCATGAGGAAAATCAGATAAGGTTGAAACATTAATTCCTGGTTGGTTTAATAAACCTAATAAAATTGGGTTAACATTACCAACTTGGTGTAAGGCATCAATTAATTCATTAGCTTTGGCATCTGGTTCAGTAACAACTGGTTGGGAAGTTAAGTCTTGACTTAAAGTGCCTAAATCAAGAACACTATTTTTGACTTTAACTTTAATAGTTAAAGTACCACTATAATCAACAGTTTTATTAGCATCAATGGTAATATTAAGATCATAAGTTTTACCATCCCGAGGAATTTTTGCTTGCGATGGGGTTAAGACAACATTTGCTTCTTGAACAACATTTTTTAACTCTTGGGGCGAATCAGGTAATAATAAAATTAACTGAATTAAACTTTGGCGCTCTAAGTCATTAACAGAATTTACGGGATCAGCTGTATAATCATTTTTTAAATTGCCAATATCAAATTTTTGGTTAATTAAATTAATTTTGGCATTAATTTTACCTAAGTAGTTAGTAGTATCATTGGCATTAATCGTAAAGGTTACTAAATGTTTTTTCCCATCTTCGGGAATTTGACCACTAATATTCTCAATCTTAATTTGGGGATCTTGCAATGCTGTTAGTAAATCTTGGTTAAGATTAGGAATTGCTTCCAAAACTTTAATAATACTAATTTGGTTTAATGTTGTTATTTTGGGGGGTGTTGTATTTGTAAAATCCCCACTTAAAAAGGAAATATCAAATTTTTTTGCTTCAATATTCATCGTTACTTTCGTATGACCCTTAAACATTTTGGCATTATCCGCATTAATATCAATTGTCATTAAATGGGGTTGGTGGTCATACTGGAGCACATCTTGGGTTGTTAAAACTGTTGCTGAATCAGCAATTGCACTTAGGAGATCTGGATTTAACACCGAAATTTGTTGCACAGCAGTTTTTAGCTGACTATTTGTCGTATCATCAATAATAGCTTGATACTGACTATAAGTTCCCCCATCATTGGTAATATCAGTTTTGACAACACTCGTAGTGTGGGGTTTATTTAAATAATTAAATAGTTGTCAGCCTCCCACCCCAATTCCGGTCAGAATTAAAATAATAATGACAAATAAAAGGACTAATTTTCGGTTAATATTACGCATTACATAGATTAATCCTGCCGCTTGCCGAGCTTCTGCATTCGGATCAAAATTCCGATTATTTAACGGCGGGTCAACAACTTCTCCCACCACCCGCTGGCGATGTTCAACAAGGTCTGTTTGCGGACGGGTTGTTAATGGTTGTTGGCGTGCAGTTACCAGGGGTAAGTTTGAAGTGGCAATTTGTTCTTTAATAGTATTTAAATTAGCACTTTGCTTAACGGTGGCTAGGGATAAATAAACCGTATGATTTTTAATATTTGGTTTAAGGTGGTTATTATTAATCAAATTTTTTTTATAAAATAACCCAAAGTAATTTTTTTCACAATGAAAAATAACAAAGGGTTTAATTTCATAATCAGTTTGCACACTATTATTTTCCCCAATGTGCACATTTAATAATTGTAATTGTTTTAATAACGTCGGTTTTTTTTGTTTAATTTTTTGAAATAATTCTTGTAAATTACTTTGACAATTTTTACACAGTTGATTTAAGTTATTATTCGATATCATTTCATTTGATCCCTTCTGGTAAATTAAATAAAATAAAAGTTAGAGAATAAAACAAAAAGTACCCAACAATTTACACTTTGTTAGGTACTTTAAGTACTCTGTTAACTATTTATTTACACTTTTAGTATATCATAAAATATTTTTGGTATCGTTACCTGGGAAAAGCCATCCTTGCTATTTTTAAACATTTTTTTTGTCAAAAATAAATAAAATCTGGGTTTCGCCCAGATTTTATTCTTATTTTCCTAATTTTTTAATAATTTTATTACTAATATGTTCAACATTAAAGTTAAAGTATTCTAACACCGAATGGAAGTTTCCCGATTGACCAAAAGTATCAATTCCAATATTAATTCCTTCGTTACCAGTATATCTTTCTCACCCAAAAGTGGTTCCTAATTCTAGCGAAACTTTTAAAGCATTTTTTTCTAGTAACGATGCTTGATAATCTGCTGGTTGTTTAGCAAATAATTCTCAACAAGGCATTGAAATAACTTTGGCAGAAATATTTTTTTCGGCTAATTTTTTTGCCACATTAATTGCTAAACTAACTTCACTACCCGTAGCTAGAATATTAACAGCATTATTATGATCAGCTCCAAAAACTTTATAAGCGCCCTTGCTAACATCTTGGATAGTAGTTGTTTCTAACTCTGGTAAATCTTGGCGGGTAATTAAGATTGCACTTGGAGTATGTTTTTGTTGTAATGCTTCGCAATAACTTCCTAAGGTTTCTTTAAAATCACAAGGACGGAAAACATTTAAGTTTGGTTGACTACGAAGCATTGCTAATTGTTCAATTGGTTGGTGGGTTGGTCCATCTTCCCCAACTGCAATTGAATCATGGGATAACACATACACCACTGGGATTTCCATTAGCGAACTTAAACGAATGGCTGGCTTCATATAATCAGCAAAGACAAAGAAACCACCAGCGAATGGTAAAATTCCCCCATGGGTATAGATTCCATTATTAATAGCTCCCATCGCAAATTCACGAACCCCATAGGCAATGTTTCTTCCTAACCGATTATCAAATTGGTAATTACCATCAGCTCCTTTTGCTTTAGTACTTCCAGTTAAATCGGCACTGCCCCCCATTCAATTTGGTAGTAATTCTGAAATGCGATCAACGATTTTACCACTGCTAACACGGGTTGCTTGGGGTTTGCTTGGTGCTAAATCTAAAAAGTCTTCAACTTTAATCGTAAAATTACCATGGATAGCACGTTCTAATTCTTTTCCTAAGTCAGGAAACTCTTGCAAGTATTTTTCATACAAAGTAATTCAACGGTCATATTCTTTAATTCCCCGTTCTTTAACATTGGTTTCAAAGTCTTCATAAACTTCTCCAGGTACATAGAAATCTTTTTCTGTTCATGATAATACTTTTTTAACTGTTTCAATATCAGTTCCTAATGGGGCTCCATGCACCGCTGGTGTTCCTTGTTTAGTTGCCCCAAAACCAATCACTGTTTTAACTTCAATTAAAGTTGGCTTATCACTTGTTTTCGCTTGTTCAATAGCCTTATTGATAGCCTCGGTATCATTCCCATCTTTAACTAATAAATAGTTTCATTGGGCTGCTTGAAAACGCTCAGCAATATTTTCACTTTGGGCAACACTAACCATATTATCTAATTGAACATCATTTGAATCAAATAAGACAATTAATTTATTTAATTTTCAATGACCAGCTAGCGAAATTGCTTCTTGGGCTACCCCTTCTTGTAAATCACCATCCCCACAAATCACATAAGTATAATGGTCAAATAAATTATAATTAGGTTTATTATAGCGTGCCCTTAAGTGAGTTTCCGCAACTGCTTGACCAACCGCCATTGCAATCCCTTGCCCTAATGGGCCGGTTGTCACATCCACGCCGGGAGTTAAGTATGATTCGGGATGACCAGGGGTAATTGAGCCTAACTGACGGAAATTTTTTAAATCATCAATTGTAATATTAAATCCTGATAAATGTAATAATGAATATAATAAGGCACTTCCATGTCCAGCTGATAAAATAAAACGATCACGATTAATTCATTTATCAACTTCGGGATTAACTCTTAAATGTTTAGTAAATAAAGTGTAGGCCATTGGGGCAGCACCCAAAACAATCCCGGGATGACCCGAGTTTGCTTTGTTCACTGCTTCAATTCCTAACATTCTCACAGTATTAATTGATTTGTTCATCTATATTGTTCCTCCTCATCAAATATCTAGCGAACTTTATACTTATATTTTACATTTTTTTCATAATTTACAAGCAAAAATCAAGAAAATCTTAATTTTTCTTTACAATTTTAACTAACTAATAATTATTAATTTTGTAAAAATATTTAAATAAATTATTGAAAAAAACTCGTTTTTTTTTTTTTTTTGTATAATTAAAAACGGAGGAAAATATAATGGAAAAAAATTATGCAAATAACTTATTAATTGAACGAGAACCACTACAACTAAATCCCCACCCAACAACAAAACTATGGGTTGCTTATAGTTTTTAGTTATTGTTTGTATCCTGGGTGGACTTTTCACATGTTTTATTGGCTTTGCGTGGTGAATCCCGTTAACCGTATCTGTTAAAAGAAAAATCAAAAGTAACCGGCCAACAAATAGTGAAGGAGTTGCTGTTTTAATATTATCAATTTTTACAGTCTTTATTATTTTTATGCCATTTGAGATTATGAGTGGAGTTTGGTTAATGAATAATGACCATTTTGAACAAAGAAAAAATGATTACCAATTAGCAAACTAAAAAAGATGATAAAATATATCATCTTTTTTTAATAATTTAATTTTTGGATTTTGATGGTTTAATTTTTTTTAATTTTTCCGGAGTAACATCTTCGCCCTTTTCATTAACTACCTTAATGGTTTTTAATTCATTTAAAAAGTTCTTTCGAAATTCTTCTAAGTATTGTTGGCGAAGTTGATGTTGCAATTGTTTTTCATCCTCAGTTAAGGTACCTTCTTTTTGCTTCTGAGCTAGTTCATTAATCTTTTTTAATAAATCACTAATCTTCATCAACTAATTTAATTCCTAATTCCGTTAATTGTTCTGCTGTGACCGCACTTGGGGAACTAGTCATCGGGTCGACCCCAGAAGCATTTTTAGGAAAGGCAATTACATCACGAATTGATTCACTATTTGTTAATAGCATTGCAATCCGGTCTAACCCTAAGGCAATTCCTCCGTGCGGAGGGACCCCATAGTTAAATGCATTTAAAAACCAACCAAATTTTCCGGCAATTTCAGCTGGGGTTAATTGCAATGATTTAAACATTCGCTCTTGGACATTATTATCATGAATGCGAATACTTCCACCCCCAATTTCATAACCATTTAAAACAATATCATAAGCATCAGCCCGGGCTATTGCTTGTTCTTTATCAAAATTATCAATGAATTCTTTTGTTGGTGAAGTGAATGGATGGTGCGCTGCTGTATAAGAATTCGTTTCTTCTGATCATTCATAAAGTGGTCAGTTAACAATTCATAAGAAGTTATAGTGGTGAGGATCCGCTAAGTTATATCATTTTGCTAGCATTACCCGCACAGCCCCTAGCGCTTGGCAAGTTGATAGATATTCCCCACTAACTAAGAAAAATGTCCCTTGCGAATGGTTTGCCATGTTTAAAAGAGCTTCTTGCTCAGTCTCACTTAAAAATTTGGCAAGTGAACCTTCTCATTCCGAATTTAAATTATAACGAACCCATGCTAAGCCTTTCGCTTTATTTTGTTGGGCAATTCTAGTTAATTCTTCAATTTCTTTTTTACTAACTTGGTGCGGAATAAAAATTGCTTTAATGGTTCCGTTGTTTTGTAAAACATCTTGGAAAATTTTAAAAGTACTATTTTGGAAAGTTTCATTCATCGAATGTAATTTTAGATCATAGCGAGTGTCAGGTTTATCACTTCCATATAAGTCAATTGCCATATCATATTCCATCCGAATAAAAGGAGTTGTAATGTCACATTGAAGGGTATCGTGCATTACTTTTTTTAGTAATCCTTCAATTAAAGTAATAATATCTTCTTTTTCAATAAAACTCATTTCTAAATCTAACTGGGTAAATTCTGGCTGGCGATCACTTCGTAGATCTTCATCCCGAAAACATTTGGCAATTTGAAAATATTTATCAAAACCACTTAGCATTAATAATTGTTTGAACAATTGGGGTGACTGCGGTAAGGCATAAAAATTATGTTTATTTTGACGGGAAGGTACCAAAAAATCGCGAGCTCCTTCGGGAGTTGATTTATTTAAGATTGGGGTTTCCACATCAATAAACCCATGGTCTTGTAAATAATTCCGAATAGTATGCACTAGTTTATTACGTAAGAAAATTTTTTGTTGCATAACTGGTCTGCGCAAATCTAAATAACGGTAAGTCATCCGAACATCTTCTAAAGCATCTGTTTCATCCGCAATAATTAGCGGAGTAGTTTGGGCTTTTGAAAAAATTTCTAACTTATTTGCCTTTATTTCAATATCTCCGGTCGGAAGCTGGGGATTTTTACTTTTCCGTTCAACAACTACTCCCCGGACAGCAACCACATATTCATTCCGTAGACTATTTGCTAGTTCATAATCCGCTTGAGTTGGTTCAAAAATAATTTGACTAATTCCGCTGCGATCACGGATATCAATAAAAATTAAACCACCCATCCGACGACTTTTTGCTACTCAGCCGGTTAAAATAACTTCTTGATTAACATGTTTTAATCGTAGCTCTCCACAAGTATGTGTTCTTTTCATGTTACTTTTCCTTTCCTAAGACATTAATAATTTTTTCAAACTTAACTTCTTGTTCTTTCCCAGTTTTTTGATTTTTAATCTTAACAACATTTTTTTTCAATTCTTCATCACCAATAATGATAGCATTCTGTGCATTTAATCGTTCAATTGACTTAAATTGGGCTTTAACTCCCCGTTCTAAATAATCAGTGTCCACTTTAAAACCACTTGTTCGCAACATTAACATTAAAGAACTGGCAAAATAACGAGCATGGTCGGACAAACAAATAATGTAAGCATCTAAATAATCTTCTTCACTAATTTTAAGATTATTATTTTTTAATGCTAATAATAATCGTTCTAATCCCATCGCAAAACCAACCGCTGGATAATCTAAACTATTATCTAACTCATGAATTAAATTATCATAACGCCCTCCCCCAATTAAGGTTAAGTCTTTTGCCTGATCGTCACTAAAATTAATTTCAAATACTAACGCTGTGTAGTAATCTAATCCCCGCACTAATTTATGGTCTAATTCAAAACTAACTTCTAATTTAGCTAGCACTTTCTGAATGTTATCAAAATATTTTGCTTCTTGGTCCGTTAAATACTGATAAATTTTGGGTGCATTATCAAATTTAGCATTATCAATTTTACAATCTAACACCCGTAAGGGATTCTTTTTAATTCGGGTTTGACAGTCGGCACATAAATCCTGACCACTTAAAAACTCTTTTAAGTCATTAATATATTTTTCTTTATTCTCACCCGTGGTTAAACAATTTAATTTTAGAGTTAAGTTATTTAAGCCAACTGCTTTTAAAATGTTATAAGCTAATAAAATTGTTTCAACATCTAATAAGTATGTTTTGGCACCGACAACTTCCACCCCAAATTGGTTAAACTGACGAAGACGACCGTGTTGGGGGCGCTCATAACGAAACATACTACCAATATAAAATAATTTTAAGGGCATTTCATATTTACCATATAATTTGTTTTCAATAATACTACGAATTGTAGGCACTGTTCCTTCTGGTCGTAACACAAATTCCCGTTCTTTTTTATCTAATAACTCAAACATTTCCTTACTGACAATATCAGTTTCTTCGCCAACTGTGCGAGTAAATAAATCTTTCCCTTCAAAAATAGGTGTTCTAATTTCATGATAATTATACTGACTCACAATACTTCGCAAAACTAATTCTAAAGCACTCAATTCTTTGGCTGCTTCATAATATAAGTCTTCAGTTCCCCGTGGTTTTTGAATTAACATTTTTTTCCTTCTTTCCTTTACATTTAAAAAAACTAAAAGATGCGTTAGGAACGAATTATTAAATTCGCGGTGCCATCCTAATTCATAACTTTTAGTTTATGCGCTCTCGTTAATATTTTATTGTGGAAAATAAATTTGTCAAATAATAACAATTATTAATAGTTTGCACCACCCACTATCTCTCTAAAAATCAATTAGTTATTACCCTTTATTTACTTTTATAAATAAATTATACCGAAAAAATCCAAAATATTAAGAAAAATAACTTTAAATAATAATAATGTTTAAAAAAGAGTAAGTTATTAAACCCCTGTTATTTTCCAATCAGAGTAAAATAAAAATGCCAGACAGGCAACCATTATATATAGACCAAAGGAGGCTGATAATTATGCCACGTCAACAAATAGATGAAAGAACTCTCTTAATTCAAAGTTCGCAATTACCTTTAATTAATTGAAAAGAAATTAAAAAACATTCTAAAAATATTCTCGCTAGTTTTAAATATCCAACTTATAATATGTTTTGTGCATATGTGAAAACTCTCTTATGAATTTCTGCTACCGCTACCGCCAAAAAATTTCACTACCGGATAGTTCCTGAGAATACCCTTAAATTAAGAGGCGCAGAATTATTAAGTAATTTAATTAACTCCGCTGTGAATGATTATTTAATTCGGGATGAAAATCTCCGGGAGACAGAAAATAATAATTCTGAAAAATTAATTTCCGATGATAGTAAAAAATGAATTAACTCAATTATGGCTTTATTATGATTAACAACTATTTTCTTTGACATGTGACAAACATATTGTTGTTATGAAAATCCAAACCAATCAATTTATGAAATATTAACTGGTTCCTATGCAATATGATTCACAGCAGCTAGTGCTTGTGATGTTATAAGTTGTTCATTAAATTGATGGCGAATTAAAGAAAGCCAAATGTTAAATAATACCTGAGCAAAATGATTAATTACCCCAGTCAAAATTCTTGCGAATTGAGGCGGAGCGGGGTTTGCATCATGAGCTTGAGGAAAAGTAACCTATAAATTTTGAATGAAACCAGAAAAAGGATTAAATAATTTAACAGAATTACTATTCTCATCCATTCCTTCAGCAGCTGGGGCTTATCTAGCAGTAGTAAATGAAATTATCTGACCAGCTATAAAATTCCCAATTAATGCTTATCATAGTATAAGTGACCAACCCCAAAGTATTGAAAATTGTGCTATTAATAATTCCGATGATCATCCTGATGGTTTAATGGCAGTAACTGTTGATTCAGAACCCGAAACTAGTTCAGAAGATGATGAAATAGATACTGATATTGAAAACAATTGTTCTCCATCAAATATGGGAGCATCCTATTATCCACATCAGCGGGAAATTGAAACAATTTTAGAAGATTCTAATTCTTCTGATGAGGAAAAAGCAGCAAACCATTCTAACATTTTTCCAGATGAAAAACAGAATATTAATAAAAGAATGATAGCAGTCCAAAAAAAATTAGAAATAATAAAAAACGAGCAATTAAACTTATCAAAATCTAGATCTCTAGAATTCTTATATGAACCAAATGATTCTTTATCACCAAATCGAAGAAAATCTTCATCAAGAGCCTCGTCAATTGATCAACTTTATCTTTCTGATGAAGCATTAGATGATGAAACCAATAGTCATAATATTTAAATAAGCCAATTAATTAAAAAATATTTAACAATCTTCATCGATGTTAAATATTTTTTCTTATTTATCAGTTTTATAATATTTATTTCACGAAGAAGTTGTTTCTTCGGGGTTAATGGTTCCTAATGATGGACGTTTAGATTGTTCAAGATCTACTTTGGGAGTTTCATCATCACTATTAGTTGTTAAGAAAACATTATCTGGTTTTTTACGATTTTGTAATGATTCAATTTGCATTCTAATTCTCGACATTGATAATTTGCGGTCTTTAAATTCAACAATTCACTGAATTGGTAAGGAACTCGTCTTAAATTTATCAGTTTCGCGAATTAACATTAATAACAGGTTAATAAATTTTCCAAACCCTTCTTCGCCTTTTCATTGTCCTAGTTCTAACGCATTATAAGTTAAATCCCCATCCACAATATCAAAGTTTGAATAATGGGCTTCGGTAATTTTTTCAGCTCATTCATCTTCGGAAATTAAATAAAAATTAGTTGATAAACTACAATTAAAAATGTGTAAATCATTTTTAAAAATCGAAAAATTAAATTTATCTACCACAATTGCACTAATACTAATTTTTAAATCGGATAAATCTGCTACCGTTTCCATTCACCGAAAAATTCCTTGAATATAACGTAAAATAAATTTTAATTTCCCGGATGAATAAATAATTGTTTTTCAACTTTCATAGTCAAATTGATATTCCGCATCATTCCGCACTTCTCGAATATTATCATCTGGTACCAAATCAATAAATTCTTGAACTGTTAAAGTAATCATATCTTTTTTCATATCTATAAGCCCCCCATTAGCCGCAATATTTCCATTTCCTGTCATCACATACTGGTCTGCAATATGAATATATTATATCATAAATTAGGTTACTCTCACAATGGCAATTGCCGGTTAATTAGGAATATAAAAAATTAAGTTATTTAATTAAAAATAACTTAATTTAACATTTATTTATTTCATTTTTTTGAATAATTAACTAGTTTGGTAAAACCAATTTTATCAAAGATGTTGTAAAAGAAATCCCGCGCGGTTTTTCGCGAACGATGATATTCATAATCAAAACTATTAGTAGTTGTTAAGGTTGAATTATCTTTGTTATTATTATTTAACTCTTGTAAAAATTTTGTTTTACTAAAACGTTCTGGTGCTGGCTTCGCAGTTTTATTTTCTTTCCCAGTTGAGGATGATTTCGGAGTGGTGCTGGCTTGCACCTTGACTGGCCGATCATCTGGTGTTGGAATTTCGGCTAAAAAACTTGGTCGTTTTGCCGGATCAACAATAACAGTACTACTGTATGTTCGGCGAGGCGCATAGCGAGAAGCTTTAGTTGTAACTGTCGCTGATGGTTGTTGGACCCTCACACTGACTGGTTGGTTATCATTAGCTTCAACAACTGGTGAAGATGCAACTGTTTTTTTTGCTGCTTGGGAATCTTGCATTACATAAATTCCCTTTTGTGAATCATAAGTAATGGTTGGTTTTTCCATATTTGCATTTAAATCATGAATATCAATCACATCTTGTTGATTAAGACTTTTACTTGGTGATTTTTTCAGGGTTAATTTTTCCAAGTTTTCCTTGGCAAAGCGATCATAAGTAATCTTTTTCCCCGGGTTTAAACGAGGATTAATCCGCATCACTTTTTGGTGGTCTTCTAATTTTCGCTTTGTTTCGGCAAAAATATTATCATATTTTGCTAAACTAAGGTTATAAATCCCACCCTTTGCGGCTTTTTCCCGTTTTTTACGAGCTTCTAATGCCTCTTGTTCACGACGTAAATAATATTGTTCAATCATCTTATTCGCTGGTTTAACTTTGCCACTATTACTATGTCTTAATAATTTTTCAACAGTAAAAGAATTAACTCTTTTATCTAATAATTTAACACGGTTTTTAATTGTTGTATCTGTTTTAATGTTACCTTTAACATTAACTGCCATGTTTTTTCACCCCATTTAATTAAATAAAAAAAATCATAAATAATTAATATTGCTATTGATCATTTATAAACGTAAAGGTTTGTGTCCTGTACTTTAGTCGGTAATCCCCACTGGTAATTACTTACTGTAAATATAATTATACTATATTTTAAGAAATAATTTTAAAAAAATAAAAAGTCAACAAAATAATAAAAATTCTGTTGACTATTCTAAAATTAACTAATAGTATTGTTTATTATCATAGAATCAATTAAAATCAATCATTTTAAAAGCATTTTGATTTTGGGTTCAAATATCTTTAAAATTAACTAATAATTGGGCTTCATTATCAAACTCTACCACATAACTATATTTAACTTGTTCACTATGTGGTAAATAAGCATTCCCATTGCCATCATAAGCTGCTCAATCTTCTGGACTTCAATTTTCACCATCCGGCGCAAGATTAGGAACATTAGCTTCCCCGCTCGGTTCTTTTCCCCACTGGGCACCTGTGACAGTATTGGTATATCCGATCGGTTTGGTATGATGATTTAAATCAGTTGAACTATCTTTAGGACCGTAATAATCTAATTGGTAACGGACTCCAACCAGTTGCCCATCTTTCATTACTTTCCCTAATTGACTACCATCAACTCCCCTTCCGGATGCTAAAATATTTCATTTTTCATCTAAAAAGATATTATCAAACCAATCTCTTGCCATTGCTTGGTTAATATTTTCAAATAGTTTTCCTAAATAACCATTTTTTAAATCTAATACATTCAAAATAAAATTATGCATTGCTTCTTGCTCTGGATTAGCATTATTTTTACCATGGGCTCAAGTATTAATCATATCAAATAATGAACCTTCTTGATAAGTAGTTTGGTTAGGTAACAACCCAAATTCTTCTAATACAAATTGGGCATATTTATTTTTTTTCGGATCTAAATTCTTTAAATTTGTACTAAAATCAGCCATTTTTGGACCATCATTATATACCTTTGTAATATGTTCAACATGGTCAAGATTAAGATGAAACCGGTTGGTATCTGCTTCCAAAGTATAAAATCAATTCGCAATTCCACCAATTCCCCTTAAAAAATTAAACAAATCAAACCCTGGGCTAATCAACATTTCTCCAACTGTTCGGATTAATGCTGCTGATTCACTTGATAATTGTGCCACTTTAAAATACGGACTTTTTTGAAAATTCTCTAAACCTTGCTTAATAGCTAGGGACATTATGGTATTAAATTTATTAAAATCAACCACATTATCTTTTTCTATAGCTGCTTTCAATCACGCGTTCAAAATTGCATACCATTTTAGAAAATCATTCTTATGATCAGGATTTGTTAAGTCTAAATACTGTTCTTTGGCAACACTCGATCCGGGAAGAAAATAACCTAAAACATTTGGTTTTTTAATAATACTATATAAATTAAGATCTTGTAAGGAACTGTTATCTTCTTGGAATTTAATATGTAAATTATCAATTGTATCCCTGCTAAAAATTTGAAGTAACGGGCTGTCATCTTTTACTTTATTAGTTTTATCAAACCACTCACCTGCTATTTGCAATTGCATTACTGCTAAAGGAGCTACTAATAAAAATCCGAGCGCATTTTCGCCAGAATAACTAGTTTTTGCCACCGGAAAAATTTGGGTTAGCGCATAAATTGCTGATAATTCAAACCCCGGACCGAAATTAGTTAATTGACTTAAAGCTAAATTAAAATATTGAGTTCCAAATAAATCATAAAGCGCTGATGTTTGGCCAGCAATCGCATGACCATAAGTTACTCTACTATCAGTTAAGGTCGAAGTATAAGATAACTCACTAGGAGTTGGTGGTGAACTGATTGAACTATCCAAAATGATATTTGATACGCCTGGAAATTGAGCATCATTATAATAATCTCATCAACTTTCTGTATTCTTAACATATTCAACAACACCACGAGCAGTTTGCGATAATGTATTAGCGAACGCCCCCGTGTCATATTCGGCTCAGCCTAATTTGGGATTCATGACAAAATCCGCTTTTGTTGATGGTAATTTGTTTCACTTATTAAAATCAAACATTTCAACTAAATTATTCATAATATTATATGGATTATTTTGTAGTTGACATTCAGCTTGATTTTCTAAAATCAAGCGCGGATTTATTAGAATATTATTTAATTGTTTATATCCATTAATATAATCCCCAACTTTTACTTCTTGACCATTTTTTGTTTTAAAAGTTCCCTGTAAATTATTTGCCATATTATTTAAAAAATATTGGATTGTTGGAAAGCCATAAGTATTCATATTTTCATGGCGCGCCGCAATTAACATTTTAGCAATACTGCTAGTATACTTAACCTGGTTTCTAATAACCGGGTCAATATTATTAACTTCCGAATCAAAATATTGCGAATTAGTTGTTAACTTACTATGACAAGCAACTAAACTCACAGTTGAAGTGGCAATTAAACTTGTTGTTCCCAAAATTGATAGTAATTTTTTCATTTTTAATATTCTCCTTATTCTTTAAAAATGATAACCCACTAAAAAAACAATCAAAAAAATGATGATTTAAGAATATCAAAAAATTAAAACATTATAAAAATTGTTTTGTTTCCTGAGCAAAATAACATTTGTCCTAAAATTTCTCTCTCATCTTATCTTATTGACATTTATCATTTTAATAAAAAAAAAAAAAAAAAGCAATAATTATTAAATAATATTATAAAAGTTTCCAAAATTAATTGCCTATCATTACTGAGGAAACATTTAATTTCATAGTATAATAATTAGAAATAATAGATTAAATTTTAATAATTTTATTAAGATTAAACTTTATGGGAGGACATGAAATGCTATTAAAAGATTTAATGAAAATTAACCGCGGGGTTGTGATTAACCGCTTTGAACATTTTGCTGTTAAATGTCCAAATTGTGATGGGAAGGCCCCAACAACTTCTTATCAAATTTGACCAAATTATCAGCGGGACTTTTGCCGAAAAATTGATCCCGAACTTCTAACCCAAACTGGGGATTTATTAATTTATGCTAAATATCCTTTCACAACTCTAATTATTAATAAAGAAAGTGAAATTAATAAACTAGTTCCTTCTAATTATTATCTGCTTCGAAAATTAAACCCCGATAAAAAAATTAGTATTAGTAACTTACAAAATATTTTAAAAGAAAAATTTATTAACCCTACTGTTAATACAATTAATGATAATGAAGAATTGAAAAAATTAACTATTAAAATTGCCGAATTATCTGAATTTAATGTTTCTGATTCTGACTATCTTTCGCTTATTACTGGTCTTCATTTTAGCCAAAAAGTGCGGACTATTTTCTGATGATTTTTTTCTACTATTATAATACTATTTATTATTCTAGGTTTATCTCCCCTAATTAATTCTTTAAATATTAGCGCCCTTTTATATAGTATGTTAGGAATTAGTATCTTCTTAGGATGTTTTGATGGAGTGTTATTAATCATTTTAATTACTTTCTTAGGAATTGAAAATCACTGGGGAGTAAAAACTAAGTTAAAATTAAAAACAGTAAAAAATCAAACCCCAGAACGAAAAATCAAAAAACTAATATATTATAAAGAATTATATGAACAAAATTTAATAACTCAGGATGAATATAATTTAGCTAAACAAAAAATTTTAAAACTAAAAAAGAAATAAATTATTAAAAGTTGTCATTCCTTAAGAATAACAAGGAATAACAACTTTTTTATTGCCAGTTTAATACAATTAACACGAGGAGGTGCTCATCAATGAGACAAAATATAATCGAAGTCAGTCACCTGACCAAAAAATTTAAAAAATTTATTGCCGTAGATGATATTTCATTTACTGTTAAAAGTGGTACCATTCATGGTTTTATTGGACCCAATGGGAGTGGGAAAACCACAACAATTAAAAGTATTATTGGGGCGATTAATCCCACGGCCGGAAAAATTAGTATTAATGGTTTTGTAAATACTGATCCACAAGCCAAAAAATTAATTGGATATATCCCTGAATCAGCACGATTTCCCAAGGGGGTATCATTAGCTACTTATTTAACTTCAATGTCATATTTAAATGGCAATAGTAAAATTGCCACTAAAAAATTAATTACAAAAATCTTAACAGCATTAGATTTACAAAAATTTCAAAAAAAATCACCCTTGCAGTTTTCATCGGGTATGCAGAAAAAAGTTTTATTAGCACAAGCATTGCTAAATGATCCCCAAATATTAATTCTTGATGAACCAACTGCTAATTTAGACCCAACGGCGCGCTTAGAAGTCTATGCTGATTTAAAAAAACTACAACAGTTGGGAAAAACAATTGTTATTTGTACCCATATCCTCTCGGAAATTCAGCACTTAGTTGAGGAAGTAACGATTCTAAACTTTAGTAAAATTGTTTTTTCGGGACCTACAAATGGGCACGATCTTAATAAGATTTATACTGAAAATGTGTTAAAGAATACTAGTAATCACCAAAATCATTCAGTTGTCGGAGGTATCTATGGAAATTAAATACTATCAGCCTCATAAGCAAAAAATAAATGAGAAAAAATGTCGAATTCCATTTTTCTTTTATACCTATAACAAATTAATCAAATCAATTTCAACAATTGTTTATTATAGTTTAGGAGCAGCGGCCAGTATTGCAATTAGTTGTAGTATGATGCTAATGCCAAAATTAACAAACGGAGTAAATACCCTGGGTTTTAGTAACTTCTATGGAATTTGATTTATAGTCAGCACCGGGTTAATTCTATTATTTACTGCTATTAAAACCGTCCAAACCTTTCGGGATGAAATTGATGATGGGACAATGCTAATCTTAGTTTCAAAACCATATTCGCGTTGACGAATTTTTAGGGAAAAAATGTTAGCATTATATTTAATAACATTTTATTTTATTATCATCATGACAATCTTACCGTTAATTTTTGGTTTTATTAATTATCAACTTTATAATTTACCAGCTAGTAAATTTGCTTTTTTAAAATGGTTAGCAATGGTTTTAACTACGATAATTATTGCTTTTATCCTAATTGCCATCTTTACTTTTATCAGCTTTTTTTGATCAGCAAAATCAATCTTAGCAATCGTTGGTATTTTAGTTGCCCTATTCATCCCGTTATCAATGATGGACATGATTTTACAATCAAGTACAGCGGTTGCGACCCAGGTGGTTGCTAACCAAAATATGAACTTACAGTTTAATTATGCAATGTATGAAAAGTATTATAAAAATAACGCCTATATTATGAATATTATTGAACAAGGTGAACAACAAGGTAATTTTGACAACTACTATCAAACTGAATTACCAAAATTACTAGGAGTTTGTGGAACAATAGTTTACACTCCTAACAATGAAATTGATTTTGATAATTCATTAGTTGGATGTCAAAGTGATTTAACCCCGCTGTATAATTCCTTAAAAAATTCCCCTGCCCAACTAGATTTTGTAAAACTAAGTTTTGCTTATGGTAATTCATTTACTTACAAAATTAAAAATACTAACCAAAAA
Organism: Spiroplasma sp. DGKH1; assembly: GCF_040940205.1. Classification (NCBI taxonomy): domain Bacteria; kingdom Bacillati; phylum Mycoplasmatota; class Mollicutes; order Entomoplasmatales; family Spiroplasmataceae; genus Spiroplasma; species Spiroplasma sp. DGKH1. Next base: position 169,493 of record NZ_JASTWG010000003.1, read on the forward strand.
AACAATAGTGCTAGCTTGTTAGCAAGTATTATTAACTTATTAAATAACTACCAACAGGTAATGTTCTTGCAAAGTCCGTTAAATCAAAATATTTTAAGTGATGAGCAACTAAATACAGCAATGAATCAGTATAACTTAGTGTTAACTTTAAACAGTTACTTAAATCCGTTTAAACAATGATCATTGTGATACCATGAATTTAGTGGCATCACAGATAATTTAAACCAAATCCAAGGTTTCCCAAGTTTATTATATAAATTTACTTATCAAAAAAATAGCAATGGTGTTTATCAAATCTCTTGAAACAAAACAAAACCGTTAATTAACTTTGCCCTTTCCAATATTGTTTGAATTTTGATTGGAGTTAGCTTTACACTAGGCAGTTATTTAGTTTTTAAAAAACGAGATATTAAATAAATTAAAAATGTTAGAATTATTAATCCTAAAAAAGAACTAGGTTATCCTAGTTCTTTTGATTAGTTAAATTATTTTCAATTATCGAAAATAACAAAATAGATTATATAATTTATTTTTATTTATTAGGTTATATTAGTGCCCACGGCCTGCTGAGTTTTCTAATTCTTGGTGATATTGTTTTTCTTGTAAAGCCTTAATTTTCTGTTGTTGCGCAAGATTCTGTGTTAAGCGAGCTTCATTTTGGATTTTTTTATCCATAATTTTATCAATGCTATTTTTATAAGCCTGAAATAATTTAGCTGTTTTCCGTAAAATAAAATCCCCAATTGTTTCATATTTCTCTTTTTCCGCTAAATTAATTTCACCAATTTTTTTTAATTCTTGTTCAGGTTGAAGTTTAATATACAACGATAAGACCATATTTTCATTATTATCTTTAAAATAATCATCTAATTCTTTGACATATTTGGTTTTTAATTCCTTTGTTTTGGAATCTAACGGCTTTAAATTAACGGGATCACATTTTTGTAAAAACGCGGTCAAATTTTTACTATCAAATTTTATGGACACAACTTTTTCAGTTTCATCTTTTGATAAAGTATATAATGTTGGTAAATTAATTCCTAATTCAGTAGGTGGAATAGCAGCTGCTAGTGATGACTCATTAAAACTAACTGGTTCATTTTCATCCAAATCATCATCTAAATCACCAAAAAGTCATTTAAATGATTGACTATTATCTTCATCATCAAGAATGTTATCCTCTAGGGAATCTTTATTGACATCATTTCCCATTGTACTGGCTCCTTTCTAGATAAAAAAAGCAAAAAATACCATCAAATAATTATTTATTTAATGGTATTTTAAATACTCTATATACATTCTAATTTTTGCCTAACATATTTATCATATGCTAGACAATAATATTATACCAAGTTTCCAAATAGTTATCTGCAAATGACATTAACATTCTCAAATAGGAAAGATGTTTAAATAATTAAATTTATTAACCCTAATAATTTTATTGGAAAGTATTGGCTATTGTTAATAAGTTAATAACCTTCTGAGCTTCGGGAATTGTTAATGTTTCATATTCTTTATTCATTAATAAATTTTGAAAGAACGAAATATCTAATAATAGATTTTGCTCGGAACTATGTTCAGCTAAAAAATGTTTTTTGTTTTCTTGTAAATATAATAAAATAATAGTCATTGTTGTTTTAAATAATTTATCATTATAACTACCAAAAGTTAATTTTTCATAAAAATTAACAATCTCGTCTTTAATGCGGGGATCTTCTCGCATTTTAACAATCGCTCCGGATAAGATTATTTCATTAATTAATGCTAGCATTTTAAAACCTAACATTTCTTTGGTTAGTTCCATATTATTATTTGTTTCCATGGTTTACTCCTCTTATATTATTAATTGTAAATTAAAATTGGAGCAAAAGAAAATATTTTTTTAAAAAAAATAAAATTTTAGTAATTATAAACTAATTATTTGTATTAAAAGAAGTTTACTTTTCTAATTTTTAATAAAGAATTCTTATTATAATTAAAGTGGATAAGAAATTATTCAAGATCCATTTAGATATTTAAGAGTATATATAATACCTGATTTTATTTTTAACTAATTTGTTAAAAATACAATAATCAGGTTTTTATTTAGAAAAACTATAATGATAAAGGAACGTGATTTTTATGAATTTATCAAAAATTAATGCTTTTTTTAATCAAAAAATTAACACAATAAAAGAAATTCTTAACTCACCAAATAAAGAACATAATAAAGAACTCTGACTCTGACTTTTTAATCAATTTGCTAATATTATTATCGCCTATACATATAATTTAATTAATAAAGTCCACGGATTAATCAAAGAAGATTCTAACATTAATCCTAAACAATTAATCTACCATTATTTACAAATTATGAAAAAATTTCAGATTTGCTTAACAACAACTATGGAAAAAGATATTAAAGCAACTGAGCAAGAAACTTGAGATAAATTGAAAAAAACTATTAAGGTTATTGAAAGTAGCTTGAAACAATATCAGATACAAAAAAATAAAAAACAAACTCCCATCTTTCAAACAAATAAATTGGCTGAATTACAAGAAGAAATCTTTCATAACTATCAGAATCTTTTTGTTATTTTTGATAAATTTTATGAATTTAGTTTGAAACTTGACGAAATAATGACAAGAATTATTTCTAGTTCCGCTCCGTTAGAAGTAAAAAATAATTTCCTTATTAGTATTCAACTTCAATTTGAAAATTATTTTAAAAATATAAATAATTCGTCCTCTTCCGAATATATAGTATTTAAGTTTATTAACACTATTTTCTGAAAGCGTTATGAAAAAACATTAAGTTCTTTTAATTTTAATAATCAGTTTCAAAGCGCATATATAAATAAAGACGTTATTAATAAAATAGATTTATTTAAAACATATCAAGGTCAATTAATTAACCATGCTGATGATTTTATGAAAACAATTAATCATAAACATTTAAAATTTTTTGAAGATTGAACAAATATTTTTATTAATTATATTAATTTTAATGTCGCAGAATATTATAATCCTAATTTTTTGTCACAAATGCAAGCATCTATTAATCCCGATGATGAAAAAATAATGCTGTATTGTTGCTTTGAAACAAATAATTTTCTTATTGGAATTAATCAAATTTGTGAATTATTAAAAAATAAATTGAACGATGAAATAACAGTTTCTGTTTACACTTCTGATTTAATTCAAATTTTTAAAAATAACCAATTAATAATAAAAAATCCACAAAATTTTGATAGCTTTCTTAAAAATGAAAAATTAAATACTCTTTTGAAAGCACAATTGCCAACTACATATCAAACCTTAAATGATTTAAAAGATATTTTATGCTACCATCCATTCTTAAGTCCTTATGATCAATTAAATCTTGCTTGTGTTTACAAATATTTAGAAATAAAAATTCTCAAGGAAGCACGTATAAATAATAGCATTGACACAAACTTAACTAACATATTGCAACAAGTCCTAGCAAATGATGATGAACAGCAAAAAAACCAAAATAATAAGCGAAATATAAATAATAAAAAACAAGAAAACTCTAATAAGAAAATTAAGTTAGATGGTTTAGTTAATGATCCCCAACCTGGTCTCTCAACCTCACGCTAGCTATTAGCTTAGTAATCTTTAATTTTAGTTATCTTTTTCTTTGCTTGTCATGTTTTAATTAAATATTGTCCATATTTTTTTAAATAATATAGGGGATAGCCTGCAAACATCACTCCCATGGTAATTAAACAATTTCATAGTTCTCACATATTTTTGGTAGTTTTTCCATAATAATACATTGCAAGCACTGCGCCTACAAATGTTATTAAACAAGCAATTAAGGAAAGAATAGTTAAGATAATAAAGACCAGGTTAGAATAAATTCGTTGATAAGAGGAATCACGATAACGTAAATAAATGATTACTCCCATTGTTAATGTTTTTAAAACACTGACTGCTAAGATAAAATAGTTTGTAACTTGAAATAGTGATGACCACAAAATGTAAATAATAGTTAAACTAGTTAGTAATAGCATTGCTAAATACGGCATGTTAGTTTTAACTGTTGTTTTTTGAAAAAATTTAAACAAATCCCCTTCTTCACTCATCTTAAAAATTAATCGGGAATGATAAACTAAAAAAGAATTTAATGACCCAATAAAAATTAAGGTAGCTAATCCAGAAAATAGATAACCAAGAAAATTTGGAATCTTTGGATTATTAATAATTGCATAGTATCACACATTCGTAATATTACCGTGGGGGTCTAACCAGTTAAGGGGTTTATTAACAGTTAATAACCCAATTGCCAAGATTACATATAAAATAATAATTGCAATTGTTGACCAAATTAAAGCGCGGGGAATATTTTTTCGTGGTTCAATAACTTCCCCACTAATATAAGTAATGGCTTCCATTCCCGAATAGGCAAACATTGTCATCGCTGTCGCTGGTAATAATAAAAAGGATGCTAAATAAATTTGGCCAAGATTTTGATTAATAGTATCTTTTTGAAAACTAGCAGTGTTACCATAAATTATCGCAATGAAAAGTAGTAACCCAATTGGTAACAATTTTAAAATAGTAAACACAATTTGTGATCAGCCGGTACTTTTTTTAATAAAAAGTTGCATTAATAATAGTAACAATAAAATAATAATCCCAAATAATTTGGCATACCATTCATTTTGTAAACCAGTAATACTTATAATGATGTTTCCAAATGCTAAACAAGCAGTTGCCACGGCGGTTGCGCTAACAAACAACACCATAATTCAACCAAACCAGAACGAACATGCATTTCACTTAGCTCTTTTAATTCAATAATAAGAAGTACCATTTTCAGGATAGGAAGTTGCAGTTTCGGAAAATAATAGCATTTCCGGAATGACTAATAAACCCCCTAAAATTCAGGCAATAATCATTAAGATTGGATTAAACTGGGCTTGGAAACCAACTTGACCAAACGAAACTAATATCGAAGTTCCTAAGGTAGCGGAAATTGCCAACATTAAAATTTGTCAAAAATTATATTTCTTTTGTAATTTCATTTTTTAACTCTTGCTCACTTTCTAAGAATTTTTTAATTTTTGCTAGGTAAAGATCATGTCCTTTGCTAATTGCTTCAACATGGTCAAGAAGCGGAAAAGCTACTAATTCACTAAGTTGCGCAGTTTCATATTTTAATTTTTGGTTAATAAATTTTTGACTCATAAAAAACGGAACAAAAAGATCTTGTTCACCATGGAATAATAAAAAGGGAATGTTTTTAATTCGGTGCTGTTCTTTTAATAAGTTATATTTTTTAATATCAACTCCTAATTGACGTTTAAAGATTCTTCGTAAACCCCAACTAATTAATCACCACGGCTTTTGGTAACGATAAGTCATCACATAACGAAATTGAACTAATAAGTTACTGAATCCACAATCACTGATTATTCATTTTAACTTTGGATTCTGATAACCATAGTTAAGCGCATACCAACTAGCACAACTAGCGCCCATACTATTACCAATGACCCCAAATTCGGCAACCTGATAATTTTGCATTAGTCATTGGGTTACATCTTCAACATTGTGGGCATTAAAATAACCAATCGCGCTATATTGACCATAGCTTAGACCATGGGCAACACTATCAAAAGTCAAAATATTATAACCTTGTTGATAAAAATAATAAACTTGTCGGAGCGCTAAATACTTATTTTCGGATCACCCATGTAAACCAATTACTCATTTATTAGAAGTTGGATTCTCTAAAATTAACATACTAAGTTCATCACCATTATGATTAAGAATGGTTAATTCTTGAATTTGTTGCTCTTCTTGGGGTGTAAAACTAAAATTAGTTAATTTTTTGACCGCTAAATCAGCATGGTAATGTTCCAAACTATTAAATTCAACCAACTGCTGGTTGATTTGTAGTTTCCCTGTTCGTTGATAATCTTGGGTAAAGTTAAAAAATAACCGACAGTATTTTTTTGATCAATAATAAGCTAGTGGAAATAAAAATATTAAAATTATGAAGTGTCATCAGTGGTAGCAAAATTTACGATATCCCTGTTTTAAAACTTTCGAAGAGGGATTTTTATTAACAATTAGCATTTGTTCTCCTTTACTAATTTAACTCCTAAAATTAATTTAGCATAGGTACTTGAAAAGACAAAATTAAAAAAACTAGTTTCTTAATTTTCCCAGTGATTTGATGATATTTTTTGGTAAAACAAGATTAATAAAATAAGTTAAAGCAAACTTTTTAATTAATCAATGAATAATTTTAAATAAAAAATCAACTTTAACATAAAAAATAGTTACGATAACTATTTTTTATGTTAAAATTAACTTAGTTTTTTAATTATTTAGAATCAGTTTTTATTTTGAATTATTTGAACGTGATTTTTCACTGCTGCTTTGACGGCTTGAGTTTCCAGTATTACTTGAAGAAGTATGACTTTGTGTACTACTTTTTTGGTTTTCTTTGTTGTTGTTCATACTGTTGTTCATAATCAATCCCTCCTTTCTTTTATTGGCGGGTAAATTAATATATGACCTCAATTAAATACAAAAATGTAATCAATATAACAATATATCCATTACTAGTTTAAATATTTAATTAAGCAGTTAAATTTGCGTTTCCATAGTTCTCTTCCAATCACATTTAACATTTACCTACCAATATAGTAATACTATTAAGATGAAAAAGCAATAATTTTAATCATTTTTTTTAAAAAAATTAAAAATATTTTATTAATTTATTATTAACTAAAATTACTTTTTTATTAAAAAATAGTTATCTTTATTTAAAGATAACTATTTTTTTCTGTGTGGAAAAAATTTAATTTATTTTAAAGTAAAAGTAAATTCGTTACTTTCTCCTTTTATAAATGTTGAATTTAAACCAGTGACTACTTTAATTGTGTGCTGTCCTGACGGTAAAGAAAGTTCATCCATTTTTATGTTAGGATCTTTATAAGCAATATTATCAATAATATAATAATAATCAAAACCATATATTAATTCGGTAAAAGAATGATCTTGATTAAATTGAAATTTAGCAAAAATACCATAAATAGCACCTTGAAAAGCATAATAAACTGAATCTCAAAGAAAACTATCTCCACTTTTTAAAAAAAGTTCAAATGTTTCATTAACTCAATGAGTAATACTCAATCTAACATCAGGGATATTTTTTTTAAAACTAAATTTACCTATAAATACTTGCGAATTAGGAGCTCCTTCCAAAGTAATTAATGTTTTACCAACACTGGGATTACGAGCATATAGTGTTACTAAATCATCATATTTTATTACTTCATCATTTATTATTAATAAATAGTCTTGCCCATATTTAAAGGGAATGTCTGGAATTTTTTCTTGCATGCCATGAAAATTAAGGCGTAAAAATCAATCAATTGATGGAAAATCTTCTTTAAAATGTGAATATATTTTTTCTCAATTAGTACTAAAACCAGTAATTAAAGTTTTATAAGATAAATTTTTATAAAATATAAGCTTATCAAAATTTTCTTGGACAATAGCATGATCATAATTACCAAATAGTGTTGAAGAAACTCTTGGGTTGTAATCAAAGCGATCAACATTAAAAGGTTGCATTTTAACTTGAAATTTTTTTTGACCAAAAATATGTTTTTGATCCCCAATTATGGACAACGTAAAAGTATCTTGATCTTTTAGATAATCTCCAAAGGTGACCCATTTTTCATAAGGACTTATAATTTCATCATTAATTGCAAAATTATAATATGTTGAATAATAATTATCTAAATTAATTTCATTATAAGGGTCAATTCAAAACCAAAAACCTTGTTCCACTAATTGTTCAAAAATAGTATGCTTTTCACTAGAATATAACCTTTCTAATTCATCGTATTTACTAAAATTTAATCGCTTAGGATCTAAATTAAAATTAGCTAAATCAGTATTTTTAATATAATCTTGTTTTGTTTGCGAGTGCTTACAAGCAATAATAGTAATACCTAGATTTAAAGTTAACATTATTGATGTTAAAAATAAAAATATCTTTCGGATATATGTTTCCTCACTTAAAATGAAAGTATAACTTAATTATATAATAATTAAATACTATCTATCTTTAATAAAATTAATTTTTTTAACTCAGCAAAATGATGATAATTCAGCATTTGCATAATCATCAAAATTATGTACTTGTGTATAAACTTCAAAGTGATAACGGTTAGTTTTTTGATCTTTTAACAAAACTATTTTTGCTCATCATTCATGATATCCTCACACAACTGCACCGCCATTTTTTTCTTCGTAGGCATCCAAAATTTGTATTTTACCATTATCAATTATTTCATTTAAATTAATAGTTTTTTCAAGAGTTTTATTAATAATTTCATCATTATAACGTTTAAAAGTATAACGATATGTAATTGTTAATTTACTATATTTTAAGTTAAGAATATCATTAAGTGTTTCAAACGTGGATGATTAAAAAATACTCACATTAAATTTTGAACTAATAACTTTTGAACTGAAGAATATATTTTAAAATACCCATTTTTAGAAGCACTTGAAGAAAAAAATATCTTATGAACTAATTCATCTAATAAAAGCAGGCATAAACGATTAATTTCTAGAACTGATTTATTATTTTTATCTAAAATTAATTTAATTCCATAATTTCTTTCATTTTCTTTTGCCAGTTTATTATTTTTTAACTCTTTGATTCTTTCTTTAACAATTTGAGCATTAAAATATTCTTTATCGCTATCATTTATTATAAAAGCTGATAAACAAATATCATAGCTTTCAAAATTATTTTGAAATGATTTTAATTTCATAATTTCTTTTACATCATTATTTGAAAGTATAACACCAGTTGCAATTCTTTTTGTTTTTGGATTGTATAATTCAACATTTTTTTCTTTTGGTCAATAACCAACTATTCTAGGAACTCTTTTAAAACTGTCATAACTACCTGGAATTGTATAATCACTACGAAATAAAATAAAAATATTATTCTTATATTGCTCTAATTCTGATATATCTGTCAATTGAAAGTATTTATTTAAAATTTCCATACATATTATTATTTATTTTCTTGTGATTTTATTTCTTGTAATTTAAGTTCCATCTCAAGAATTTGTTTTTTAAGTTCAAGTTCTTTTAAAGAGTTGTTTTGATCTTGCACTGTATTTTGTTTATCTAAAACTGGGTTAATTGTTCCATCTGAAGATAAAACTTCAGTATGCTTTGCTCAAATTTCATCAACTGTTTCTTTACCATAAACTTTACAAATGAAATTATAACCAGAAATACTAATTGATTCTAAGATTGATTCAGTCAATTTTTTATCTTCAATTGCTTTATAATGTGCTTTCTGTGCTGCACAATATTGATCATATTGTTCTTTTGACATACCTGCACGTTTGTGTGGTGCTTCTCCAAATACAAATTTAAAAATACCCATATTTAACAACTCCTTTTATTTATAACTAAATTATAACAAATTAAAAAAATAAGGGGATAGTTTTACTATAACTTTTTACCCTTATTTGCTTTTAAATCTTGTTTAATTGTTTTATTTGTGTTTCTAGTTGATTCTACATTACTACGTTTAGTCACATATTCATTATGTTTTGATATTTTGGTATTTAATTTATCAACTTTTTTATGAGTTTTACTAAATTGTTTACTATTTGCATTTGTAATAGAATCTGTTTTTTGTAGTAATGAATTTCGCTGTTTAACTAATTTATCTCCTTTAGTTTGCATAAATTTTAAGTTACTTTGTTTTGCTGTTGCACTAGCATCTTTTGATAAAGAAATTAGTTGTGGATTTCATCCTGTAAATGCACGACCCACTGTTTTAAATGGTGCTGCTACACCTCTACCAACACCACGAGCAAATCCTTTAAATCCACCTTGTTTTCAATTAGCAATTCCTCTTGATAAACCAACGGTCATTCCAACTGCTCCTAATCCTACTGCTGTCATAAGTCCACCACGTCGAGCTAATTTACCAAACTCTCCGCCTCTAACTTTTTGCGCAAAACTTGTCTTTTGAGATTGATTTGTCATTAAGTCACTCATCATATTATTTGAACTCATTGTTGCAGGACCATTGACTGCTTGAGACATATTCATTTGATTCATTTCAAAGCCAGGTGCTCCAGCATATGATTTTACACCATTAACTGCTTTACCTTTATTCTTTGATAAAAATCCTAAAGCTTTCATAGTCATTTTCCCAGCCATTGCACCAATCCCTAAACCAGCTCCAACTGATTTCATTGATGCCATTGATTCATGCATTCCAACTGATTCTCCAATAAATGCTGCAATTAAAGTTGAAAAATGAATTAATGCTAGTCCACCACCGGCAATTGTAATAAACAATAATACTCCTTGTGCCATTCAATCATTTCCTAGCGAAGTTTGTCCTGAATAAATCACGGTTGTTAATTTTTGCATAATACCAACAAATGTATATCAACCAATTAAAGTTGATAATGTTGCTAAAAATTTACCAATTGTAAATTCTCCTCATTGTTTTAATCGTGCACCATCATCAAGAACAGTAATTACACCAAAAATAGGTGCAATAATAAACAAGAACATTAACTCTACTACCTTTTGAACCAAAATCATTCCAGTCATTAGAATAACAAATAGCATAAACCAAACTGTTAATAATTCAATAATTAAATTATACTTTAAGATATTACCTGGTGGTCCATAATCGGTTGGAACATTAATGGTTTGGTCTGGTGAACCAACCTTATATAACGCATCAGCAATAGATCCACTAGTTCCCATTGCACCACTAATTGTCTCTGCAAGTTTTGAAACGAAAAAGTTAGCAACAAAGAAGATAATCGGAATTGTAATAATAAAGACAATTCCTTTGAATGATCCTACAAATGCCTTTAAAAATTTAATTTTCATTTCAGTAGTTTCTTTGCACATTAAGATAATCATCTGAACACCAAAAATCAGTGCTCAAATACAACCTACGATAATTAAAATAATAAAGAATGCAATTGGTAAATTTGAAAAGTCAAAGTTATCAGAAGATCCAAAGATGATATCTGATAAAATTCCACCTGATAAATAATTTAATATCTTATTAAAAATATTAATAATTTGTAACGGACCTTGTAAAAAGATTCGCCACATTAAATCCAGTAATGCTTTACTAATTCCATCTCATATTGATAATAATTGCATTTTTTAACTCCTTTCTAGCCTGTTGGCGAAAATGAAATTGAGAGATTATATCCCATTGCTGCAAAAACAGCATTTACAATGGTTGGGACTGCAAAAAATCCAATAGTACATCCTAAAGGTAATCATATTGATGATTTTAACTGCGCTCTTAATTCTGGATCATCAGCAGCCATCATTCATTTAAAAATACATAAACCTGTCTTAATAGCAGCAACTAATCCACAAAACCCTAAAAGTAGTCATAATCCTAAATTAACTCATGGTGCCACAGAGTCCATAACTCCTTGCCCGTTAAATCCAGTACCAGACATTAAGTTTAAATTACTCATATTTGTTCTCTCCTTTCGCATAAGCATCCTATCCGAAAGTTAATAAAAAGCACACAATATAATAAAAGAACTTACCGTGTAAGTTCTTGAGAGTCATTAAAATGTTGTTGTTTTAAATTGTTATAAATTAATTCTTTTAAATCAGCAGTTACTAAATTAATAATTTCTTTATCAGAAGTTTTACTAATCTCTATATTTTCTAATGGCATATAGCCTTGTTGTGCCATTTCCTTTAGCAAATAACTATTAATACTTGTATGCTCTAAATAATTTTTAATTGTTGTTTCTAAATAATTATCTGCATGTTGTAGTAAATTATCTTTATTGGATTTATTTCAATCTTGTGCTACTTCATGTAGAAATAATTCTGTAATTGCATCTATTTTTGTCATATCATTATTCTCCTTTCGCATAAGCATCCTATCCGAAAGTTAATAAAAAGCACACAAAAAATAAAAACCAATTCTTAGCGAACTGGTTCTTCTTTTTTAGCAATAATATTACGTTCAACTACAAAATCATCTCATACATATTCTTCTAATACTGAATTTACTATAATTGGATTATCTGCATTTCACTCAATTGCTTTTTCTAAAATATTGTATCCTTGAAGATATAATTGACCAGCTAATTCAAATAATTGATAATTATATATTTCATAATCAACAAAATAATCACTTGTATATTCTTTGACATCATTATAAAACTCATCATCATTATCTAATTTATTTAAAATATCTTCTAAAGACATTTCAAAATTACTAATTAAATCTTTTTGGTAATCCAATCTGATATCAAATAAATTATTTTCTTTGCTCATAATATTTTTTCCTTTCCTATCTAGTAAAACCTATATGTTCATTAAACTCTTCTTCTAAATTTTCAAAACAATCATACCTATTTTCTATTTTCTTAATGTAATTGTCGAATTTGTCTTTGTGAATATTAGGATCTAACTTATATTCTTCAAAAAAATAAAGTTTTTTCTCATCGTTAGTTGTAAAAATTAAGTTGTCTTTTTTATCAAAAATTGCAAACTCAAGATCATAACCATAATAATTTTCAAATAAATTAAGCATTGTAAATTCATCAGTAATTTTGTGCTCACTAATTTTATATTCATGGTAATTTTCATACCCATCTATTTCATTCATCAATAAGTATTTACTCCATCTCTTTAAAACATCTTCTTTTGTTTTTTCAATACCCGTACCATTTTTCAATGATTTATTTGACATAATTTTATACTCCTATCTTGTTCTGACTGCTACATTAGTCAGATCTCTCTTTTCAAGCAATTCTTTTCGTACATCTTGTTTGATTAATTTTTTAATTTCATCAATTGAATTAAAATCTGATAAATTATATTCTTTTATAAAACCATTTGTTGTAACTATTTGAACCGTATTACTATTAGTTGGTGATATTCAGAGGTCTAATGTATCATCATATTGCCGAAGTTCATTTTTTAAGTCAATAATGTGAATCATATTTAAAATTTCTAACATTTTAGTTTGCTTTTCAGTTCTATTCATTTAAATTATCCTTTCTGTCTATTTCTATTAAAGATGAATTAGATTTTGCTTTTCTACTTTCATTAGATTCTTTATTAATTAGAATTAAGTAAATTATTAAAGAAATTAAAATCCCTAATGGCAAACCAATCAAAATTATGACATAGCCAATTTCTAAAGATGGTTTTGCAAATATCAAAATTAATAAAATTAATAGATTTATTAATAAAAATGGGAGTAATATAAGAATTGTCCTAATTGCTTTATTAATAAAATTTTCAAGTTTTTTTACTTTCATCTTCTTTCTCCTTTCGTATAGGCATCCTATCCGAAAGTAAATAAAAAGCACATCATTATAATGTAGTTAATGGAATAAACGAAATTAAAGAAATAACAAATATTATTAAAAATAAAATTAAAGAGATTTTATAAACTATTAACTTTCTACTTTCTTTTTTAGGTAAAACATCAAATACCTTTTTTAATTTTCGAAACTTTAAATATTTCATTAATGAAATGCTGGCTATTAAAAATGATATAGTTATAATTCCAGATAAAGCCATACAAACTGTTTCCATATTATCTTTCCTTCCCCTTTCCTAAATCATTGAATAATTTCAATGAACTATTTAAATCTTTTCCAATTTGTTTTTTGATTGCCCAATATAATTTATTAAATAAATCACTAAATGATTTTTCTTTCTTTTTATTGACATCAAAGTCATTAATTCATTTGTTATTTTGTTTAGTAAACAATGATGACTGTGATTTTTTATTTTTGCTAAATTCATTATGTTGATTTTGAGCTTTCATAAATTTAATAACCTGGTTACCAATCCGATTGTAAATTCCATCATTTTTGTCATACAATCTTTTGTTTGCAAAGTCATGAGCAAGATTAATTTTGACATCATTATCTAGTCCTCGTTGTTTTAATTCAGCTTCCAAATTAAATAATTCTTTCTTATACTCATCAAAACTATTTTTAAGATCTGTTTCACTAACAAAGTTATCAATAATTTCGTTAATGAAAGAGCGAATTGAACTTGGTAAACTCGCATAGCGAGTATTCCCAGTTTTTGGTAACATATTTTTTAATTTATGTAATTTATTACTTAATTCTTCGTTTGCATTCGATTGATAAATTTTATGTGCTTCTTTTCACACTAATGATTTACCATTTTGTTCTTTAGTACTTGAAACTAAGTCATTTTTTAGTTTATTTTCTCTTCAAAAGAAATCTTTTAAATGATTACGAATATAGTTATCAATTTTAACTTTTAAATAATCATATGCTGGAACAAAGTTTTCATACATCTTTTTTGAAAACGGATTTGAAAATTTATTATGTTTCTGATCTTGCCCATTCCATGTTCGAGGGTTCTTTTCAAAAAAGACAAAATGAACATGAGCATGTTCGGTATTAGTATGATATGCAGCGAATCAATCAATATTATCAGGGTCTAAACCATACTTTTTAAAAAAACTTGGTAATACTGCTTGAGTTATTTCCATAGCACGATCTACCGTATGAACTTTGTAATCATCATTAAATTCAGTTGATAAAGATCAAACATTATCTCAAATATAACTTTCTGTTTGCGCTAAATTATATCTTAAATTATCATAATCTTGATCATTAAATAATCCCTTTGACCCAAAAAGACCAGTTGATGCCGATTCACGACCAATATAGTTTATTGCACTACGTTCTTCATCCATAAAAATACATTCTTCAACTAACTTTTTAGAAAATTCATTTGCTGTCGCTGATTTTCTGGCCAGATATTTAATAATATTTCCGCCAGTGTAATGCTTACGTAACTGAGAATTGCCAGGTTGGACAATTCTAAAATTTCTAGCAATAACAGGCTTATAATATTTTTTATTTTCCATAACTTCTACTCCTTTCGCATAGGTATCCTATCCGAAAGTGAGTGAAATGCATATAACTTAAATTAAAAACCAACTCTTAACGAGCTGGTTCATTTTGCAAATTATTAATTATTCTTTTTAATTCATTATTCTCTAAAAGTAATTGGTTAATTTTTTCTATTTGAGTAACAATAATATTATTCACTTTATTTTCTAACTCAATAAATTTTTGTTTTAATTGTTGAATTTCTAGATAAGGATTATCCATATTATTAATATTAGCAAAAACTCCAATTAGTTCTTTATATTCTTGAGAAGATAACCTATAATTTTTATTCTTTGATAAATTTCATCCATTTTGTAATTTATCTGAATTGACTTTATTAATTCCTGTTGCATAAAAATAAGTTGGTTTATTTAATTGCTTAACAAAAACTGGTTCACTATCATTACGTAATTTTGTAGTTCCATATCATATTAATGATTCTTTACCCAAATATTTAAGTAATATAGCTGGGCGACCATGATCATGATCTTCATTATCGGAACGATGAAGTGAGTAAATATACCCTTGTTTTTTAAATAATTTAGTCATTTTATCTCCTTTCTATGTGCAAATTAAATGATTTGATATATAATAAAATTGTTTAGATACAGTATGATCTGAATATTCAGGCCTAATACATTTGTATTAGTTAACTTGCGTGGGGTAACCAAACCCGCGATTTTTTATTTATAATGTAAATATTATGCAAAAGAGCCTAACGAGTAGGCTCTTCATTTTCTTTTAACTTAGCTTTGTATTGTTGATATTGTTGTTGTTCCATATTCATTTTTCAATGTAATTTATTAGCCAATTCTTCTCCTGAAATTTGTTTTGGTGGATTTTCAAAATACTCTTTTTGATTATCTAATTTAACTAATTCGTAGTCATAATCATTTCTAACCAATAATCGAACTGTACGATTATTTTTATCTTGCGGATAGTAAATTGATTCTTTATTATTAATATCCGCAAACTTTTCATAATTAATAACTACTCCATAACCACGATATAAAGGTGGTCGATATATAATTGAACCATTTTGTAATGTTTCATGAATATTAATTCTATTTAGTCAAAACTCATTTGCTAAAACATCATTTTCATCAATAACTGTATTAAAATTTTCAGATTTTAAGTTAATATCATTAGTCTGTTTGTTTACTCGA
This sequence comes from Spiroplasma sp. DGKH1, assembly GCF_040940205.1. Lineage (NCBI taxonomy): Bacteria > Bacillati > Mycoplasmatota > Mollicutes > Entomoplasmatales > Spiroplasmataceae > Spiroplasma > Spiroplasma sp. DGKH1. The sequence continues at coordinate 185,622 of NZ_JASTWG010000003.1, forward strand.
ATTTCTAATTTATTGTCTAATATTGCACCTAGTTCAATATCTGATAACTCAGTTACTATTTTATTATTTGAATTACTGCAAGCAATTTTATATTGATTTTCTAAATATTCTTTTAATGTCATCTTTTCCCTCCTTTCGCATAAGTATCCTATCCGAAAGAAAAGAAAAAGCACATTCTTTCTCTAAAATAAAACCAATTGATATCAGCATTTTTTTACTAAACTTAATGATAGAATTTCTGACTCATTTAAAATATAACTATTTTCATTAATATCATCCTCATTTTGCAAATTAATAATTTTTTTAATTACTGAACTTCTACTTTTATGAAGAAATAAAATATAATTTAGTTTAATACATAGAGTTACTATTTCATCTGACTCTTGTTTTAAATTTTTATAGAACTGAAACAATTTATCTCCTGGAATTTTTTCAATTTGAAAATTATTTAATTGTTTTTTTAAAAATAAAATTGCTGAATCTAAATAATCCTTAGTTGTTTGATGAATTTGAATATCAGTTGCTAATAACCGATAATAGCTTTTGGCAATTGAAAATATATTAACTTTTAAAAATTTATCTAATTTATCCATTATTTTTATCTCACAACTCTTTCTCCATCTTGTTTTGAATTTCTAATATATTCATCAATGTCTTTATATGCATCATTCAAAATTATGGTTTTAACGTTTTTTCCATAGTTAGCTAATTGGTTTTTAATTTTTTCAGTTGCTTGTTTTCCAGGTTCATCATTATCTAAAAAAATGTATATATTATCAAATTTCTTTGTTACTAATATTTCATTATGTTTTGATAAATTTGTCCCCATTAATGCAACAGCAGGTTTTCCCAATTTTGATAACGCTATTGAATCCATATAACCCTCAACCAAATAAACATCTTTTGAATCATTAATATTATTTATATTGTATAAAATCTTAGATTTTTCAAAAATTGGTGTCTCAGGTGTATTTAAATACTTAATATTACTATTATTTTTTAGATCTCGTCCACTAAAACCAACAACTTTGTCAAATTCATTTATAATTGGAAACATAATTCTTCCTTTAAAAAAATCAATAAACTCATTATTTGTATTTTTACGTACAAGTCCTAGTTCATATAATTCTTTGATTTTATATCCACGTTTTTGCAAATAATCTTTTAATTCATTATTATAACTTGCAAATCCAAGATTAAACTTTTCTATTGTCAAAGAATCTAATTTCCTTTCTTCTAATAAATAATCTTTTATATTTTTAAATCGTTCAAGATTTAACTGATTTTTAAAAAATAAAGTTGCGTAATAATTAATTTCATACATCCGCTCTAGTTGCTGATTTGGTATTTTTTGTTTTATTGGTTCGTTATATTTATAAGTTGAATCATAACCATATTTTTTACTTAATAATTGACAAGCATCTTGATAAGCCATATGTTTTAGTTCTGAAATAAATTTTGGTGTATTGCCACCTTTACCACATACAAAACATTTGAATATCATTTTAGCTGGCGAAACAGTTAATGACGGTCTTGAATCTGAATGAAACGGACAAATTCCAATATAATTTCTTCCACGTTTAGTAAGTTTAACATATTCGCCAATAATTTTAACTATATCCATTTTTATTCTCCTTTCGCATAGGCATCCTATCCGAAAGAAAAGAAAAAGCACATATTTATCATTATGTGCTTTAATTAAATCAAGATATTTATTTAATATATTTTTTTAAATCTCTGAGATAGATCTGTCAAAATGTTTAAAATTTTTCTAGAATCCATTTTTTAATATCTAACATAATTATTTACCTCACTATTTCTTCTTCCAATATTTTATTAACTTTATTTTGGATTTCGACTAAAATTAATGGTTCATAATCTATTTCATCGTTTATTTGCTCAAATATATCTATATTTGTGCTAATATGGCCAAGATATATTGTATCTGAAATTAGTTCATCTTTATATCGAAATTGCATCTCAGCACGATACATATCCATTTCAGGTTCTTCTAATTCAATTGAAATAATTATTTGAATATGTTGTTTTTGACATTCTTTCATATATTTTTTAATATCAAACATAATTACTTACCTCACTATTTTTTCATTTTCTAATGCAATGTTATTTGATTTAACCAAATATTCTGATCATGACTCTAATAAATAATGTAATCCATTTGAATAGTTGTAAAATTCTTTGTCGTATCTATTTGATATTTCTTCGCTATAGTCTAACTGAATTTCTTCTTCTGGTTCACTTAATGATCAATTTTCATGATCATATTCATAATCTTCTTCATTATCATAATCATCTTTATCTGGTTCATCAGCTAATCAACTATCATATTCTCAATTTTCTTGATAGTAAGAAAAATTACTATCATTAATATCTAAATTTTGCATATCACAATCTTGTTCAATTTGCTCCAAAATTTTAACAATTTTGACAATATCTGCTTGTGCTAGTTCATTAAAATTAGTCGTTTTATCTAGAAAATCTATTAAAACATCATTCCTTAAGATTTTTAATGTTTCTGAAAAGTTAAATAATTCAACATCACCACTAGTTTTAGGATTTTTCCCCTCATTATAACCATTACAAATATATTGACTGAATCCTCCGTTTTCAACTTGATATAATAAATTACTAATTGTAAACAACTTACATAATTCATTATAATTTTCTTTTTTAGGTAATTTATCTAAATATTCATTTTTAAAATACTTATTATCAACATTACTACTATTTGTGATTATATCCAATATATTGCTTGAACTCTGTGATTTATTTCCATATTTTGATTCTAATACTATGTTATGCATATTTTTCTCCTATCTAGTATTTTCACTTATAAATTCTTGTTCTAAAATCGTTTGAAATGTTATTGATAAGCTATCTAAATTATTTTTTGAACAAACTTCTATTAATTGTTCTAATTCTAGTTTAGTAAAACCTATCATAACTGATATGCTTTCCATTTTATCTCTCCTTTCGCATAGCTATCCTATCCGGATTACTTATTTTTGCACATTATATCTAAGGTTTTTTACCATATTATATTCAAGACTTTTTGTTGTTTGATTAATGTGTCTAGTTCTTTTAAAAGTATTCAAATTAATTTCTGGTTTATCATTACAAATTCGATTTTTTACATAATCATTTTTAAATGGTTCATTTAGTAAATATTTATGTTCTTCACAAGTTCATCTAATTATCCCTGGTTTATTTAAATGTGATATAACTTTCATTTTATTAAAACATTCATGAACTCCACATATATCATAAGGCACATTTTTTAAAGTATGAGTTATATTAACCATAATTAAATTCCCATTCAATAAATTTATAGATATATTTACTATGTACCTCAAATAAGTGGACATCCACACTTATTTCGTTTTCATTAAATCATTTTTTACATCTTTTGCAAAAATACTTGTTCATATTATTTTCCTTTCTAGTTTTATTATTAAATTCATTGAATTTGTTTACCTTGAATATTTAGCTTATAACAAATTCAAACACATCCTTGATTAAAAGATGTAGTACAGCCTTTAAATTTAATTCTTTTTTTAAAAATTAATATTTGAATATCATTATTATATTTTTCAAATAAATTACCCCTTGGCTCTGTTTCTAAAGTTCTTAAAGGTAATAACATTGCAAATGGAATATTTAACTCAAACAATCGCTCCAAAATTTGATTTTGAATACTAAATGGAGGATTAGAAATAATCAGATCGCAATGATTAGGTGGTTTAGTAATAAAGAAATCATTTTGTAAATCATCAAAGATATGAGTTGCTTTAAAATTTGATAAATTATTATTTAAAGCTTCTTGTCTGAATTCAGATTCTAGATGATTAAAAGGTAATCATACATTCCGATATTTTTTAATATTAATTCTATTATACATATCTTGTACAACTCATTTAGGAGTTTCAACATGATCTTTATTCCTAATTGGTGGTTCTTTAGAGATTACTCTAAAACCATTATTCTTCATTCAATATTACTTCCTTTATTTTATTGTGCAATATATATAATTTATAATCTCCTAATTGTAATTCCCCTATTTTATCACTATGATCAATTAATTTTGTTGAATCAGCTCGAATCATCTCTACTATACATTTTTTATGAAAAGACATAGTTCTTAATTTGTCATTTGATGTTGTTTTGCCTTTAACATTCATTAAACATTTCTTTTTTATTTTTTTAGCACATAAGCTGCATTTTTCATGATCCGCATTTATTAACAACGATATTATTCAAAAAAGAAATATTATAAATACTACTAAACATCCAATTGTTATTGCTAAATTTTGTTCTAAAGTTGTCATTTTATTCTCCTTTCTTATAAGTTAATTTAAAGATTTATAATGATCTTTGCATAAAACAATTGCGGCATATAATTCTAAATTATTTTTTAAAACAGGTTTTACTGTAAAGTTTATTCGAACATATGATGAAACATTTCTGCAGAATGCAACTCCACATTCTGTTTTTTCGTCTTCTACGAAATTATTTAATATGTAATCTTCCTTTCGTAATTTGATTTTTGTCATATTATTATTCTCCATTCTTAAAGATTCTCTTATCTTCTCCAACCAATTCTTTTTCAGAACACATACCTCTTATTCTAGACAAACATCGATTAATTGATTGGCTATCACATTTTTTTAATCAATATTTTTCTAATTCTGTAATACTAAAATTTGAAGTAAAGCATGTGAATAATTTATTATTAAAACGATAATCTAAAATAGGTAGTAATATTTCACTAAGCATTCAATTACTTGGTGTTTCATAACCAATATCATCGATAATTAATATCTCTGTTTCTTGCAAAGTTCTAGAACTAGGCAAATTAGTATAGTCATTACTGCTCATTGCTCTTTTTAAATCTGAAATATATGTAGGTCAATTAAGCAATAAATAATCTATACTTAGTTTTAATTTTTTAATTTCGCCAAGAGGAGTTTTTCAATTATAATCTCGATAACAATACTTTTTTAATTCATTCATAGAATAAGTTTTGCCAACACCAACTTTACCATATAAATATATTCCTTTTACTTTTTCATATGTTCTTATTTTGGTAATGCATAAATTCCAATTAATCATTTTATCATTTCTCCAAATCAGATATTAAATTATGATGTGAATATTCAGTTGAATTGTTATTTAATTTTTCTTGATCAGCCAAATACTTTTCTTTATTACTAATGGCAACTTGTTCAAATAATCAAATTATTTTATTTCCAACTATTTCTTTAAAGTTTGTCTTAACTACTTGCTTATATTTTTGGTTATATAAAAATAATTTATAAATATTGTTAGAGAAGATTTTAATCCCAATTGATTTTCAATAGTTTGAACTCATTAACAAGGTTTTAGGAATATAAAATCCGTATTCTTGGTATGGTTCTGGCAAAAGAACAAAAATTGCTTTTTCTGTGTTTTGTAACTGAAGATTATATTTTTGATTTATATAAATTAATTTACATAAATATTCTTGTTTCATTTTATTTTCCAGTTGACCCAAACGCTCCATTATTGCGCTCATTAAATTCTCAGTTACTTTCTAAAATTAAATCGCTTAAAACAATTGGTTGAATAACTAGTTGAGCAATTCTATCTCCTTTTTTAATTTGATATGAACTCAATCCATCAATTAAAGTAGTTGCTGTAAGTATTGCATGAATTTCGCCATTATATCCACTATCAATTGGTGCTGAATGAGAAATAATTCCCTTTGCTGCTAGCGATGATCTTGGTAATACCAAACCCATATATCCATCCGGTAATTCTATTCCAAATCCTAAAGGAACTTTAATTGTTTCAAAAGCTTTTAATTCAATATCTTCTAACGCATAAACATCAATTCCCGCATCATTATAGTGTTTTCTGCCTAAATCATAATTAGTCACACTCTTGTTTTTTATTAACATCCTGATTTTCATCTTTTTCCTCCTTAAATAATAATTTTATAAATGTATTTCTAGCATTATTTAAAAAAGCAATTGCACTATCTAAACTAGACGATCGTATATTAATAGAACATCTTTTAGAGCTCTTATCATATTCAATAAAATAATTATCTAATTTATCTTTATAACTTAATTCGCACGTAACTTTGTTAATTTTTTCAATAATATTATCTTTTTCCATTTTTATTTTTCCTTTCTATGTCTTCAACAATAGTTTCCATATTTTTTGTTATTACTACATTGATGCGGTACTACTGATAATCTTTCTTTTGAATAAACTGCCTCATAACATTTTCTTTCATCCAATTTATAATAATGATTTAATATTGGTTTATAATCTGGCATTATTTATCATATTCCTTTCTAGTAATATTTATCAGTGCAACTATCACACACATATCGTTCTTTTGCTTTAAAATTTTCTCTTAATTCTCTTGGAGAACATTCATGAATAAGGAATTTTATTTCTTCTTGTGTATATCTATTATCTGGAAATATTCAAACTATAGTATCATATTCACGATTTATTCAATCTTCTTGACAATCTTCACAATATTTTCTATTTGCCATTAATAATTTCTCTTTCTACGGTTCCATCATAATTATGCATTTCTTTATAATCTATAAACTGAATGAAACTATAAAGATAATCTTTATGACTATAAAATAAATGTTCATCTGCACTTATATAATTAAAATCTTTTTCTCTTTTATCGCATTTTTCACAATATCACATTATTTTTTACCTCCAAACTTAGGTTCTATACTATCAACAGTTTTTTTAATTTCTTTAAAAACCTTATTTAATTTTTCTTGGAATAAAGCAATATCAACATATTTGAATTCACTATTTAAATACATATCTCTTGAAAAATAAAAACTTTTATTAAATGAGCTATATTTTGTTGGTATTTCATAATTATCAAATTCTTTTTTAAAATAAATACTTAATCTAGTTCGCCCTGAAGATGAAGTATCATATCTCACTTCGCTTTCAAATACTTTACCATCATTTTTAAATGGTTCAAATAATTCTTCTACTTGTTTAGAAAAAATAGGATACTCATTTAATAAATAATCAATAAAATCTCTTAAATCTGTTAAACCATCTAGTCCTTTGATTCCTCTTTGTATTATATAATCTTTCATTTTTTTCTCCTTTCTAATCAAATGTTGCTGAACTAAGAGCACAAGTTGAACAACAATAATCTTCACTGTACCCACATTTTGGGCAAAGCTGATTATCACATCACATACAAGTTGGTATTATCTGAAATCCTTTAATTATCTTGTCACAATTTTGACATTCATAATCTCCATTAATATTTTCAACAAACAATTCTTCCATTAATTATATTTCTCCAATTTTCTTTTATTGGCTTTAACTTTATTTTTATGAACTTTTATTTTATGCTGTTGTGCTTTTCATTTCTTTGTTTTCACTATTAACACTCCTTCTATTCATAGAACGTTGCACTCTTTTTCTATGAAGTTGCTTTTTATTTAATAATTTTCATGATTTCTTTTTCATTGAATTTTTCCTCTCTTTAAATACATAAATCGTTATCTTGATAGCAATATCAACAATGAAAAATAGTTTCACAAGTATAGCATTGATATACTGTAACATTTTTAAATTTTACTAATTGTTTTTTTAAAATTAAATTTTCTTTAAAAGTTTTTTGCTGTAATTTTTTATTTAAATCATATTGTTCCTTTGCTCATTTTTGAAAATTATCCATAGTTACTCCTCCAAATTTTTGTAGTTTCATTTATCTTTTAAGATTAATTTATTACCACATTTTTTATCTGCACAATCTTGATAACTATCAACATCACATTCATGCAACCACTCAAAATCACTTTTCTTTAATTGTAATTTTGGTTTTGGAACTCTAAGAATTGTTCCACATTCAGGACAGCAAGTTTCATAATTTGTTAAATCATTTCGTAACATTTCAATTTCTTCATCTTTTTCTTTTATTTCTCGTTCATATAATTCTTTAATTTCTTTTAAATCACTATAACTATTAATATGTAAATTATCATAACCTTGTGTTTCTAAAAATTCTTCTCAACTTTTAATTGATTGTTCTAAATATCTTAATAATTCTGATTTCATTATCGATGCCCTCCATTTTGCCGATTACCACAATAACCACAATAATGATGATTATAATAACTATAAGTAGCATATTCTTTACAATTGCACAATTTACATTCACATTTCATTATAATGTACCTTTAAATTTTTTCTTTAGTGCTCAATAACGATTATGATGCACTCATCCTTTACATATTTGACATCAATTAGTTTGATTAACAAATTCTCCTTTGGATGTTTCATTATATTTACAAACAATTTGATCTGCATTTGTATAATCTTTGAAATTACAAGTGCATTTCTTCTTATTTCTATTTAAATAATTATAATGGCCACTTCAGTTTTCTCCTGGCATTATTTATCACACTCCTTTAATAAATTAAAATATCTTTCATAAATATGCATTGACCCCACATTGTGAAAATAACTACCTATTTTCAATTTCAATGTTTTAGCTATATAACTTTGTATTTGAGTAAAAAATACAACATCATACATAAAACCATAAATTATGTCATTGCTGCGCATAGTTGTAATACAAATTAACTTTTTATTTCTTACAAAGAATTGCAGCGCAATTGTACATGGTATATCATTTATCCCTTTTCTTTCTTCCATATTTTGAGGAAGTTTAATATTAATTACTGCTCTACGAGAATTATTATCATTTCTTAACTCATTAATTACTCATTCCAATTGGTTAAACGAATCTTTATTCGTAAAATATGAATTATTCATTATTCGATATCCATAAGCACTATTAACATATTGCTCATTTGAATTAGAATATAATTTATTTCAAAATTTTGAATATTTAGCAATTGATGGTAAATCAGATTTACCAGATCAATATCAATCTAATTCGCCATTTAAATAATTCAAATTAGGTTTCCTAATTTTTGAATTAATAATATTGTCGCTAGGATTTTTAATTTCTATGTGACAGTTAATAAGTTCTAATGTTGAAAAATTTCGAGGTGATGTTTTTATTCCTATTGTTTTTAAACTATATAAAATTTGTTCAAATGCATCTGTAGCATTATTAGCAATTATCATTTTCGTTTAATAACAAAAACATCACATTTTGGTTTTCTCTTAAATAAAAGTTTTTTAAATAACTTATCAGCTCGTTTTAACTGTTTCCAATTAAAGTTTTCTTTTCGTTCTAAATGTGCTTTTTTAATTAAGTTTTTAGAAGCTTGATAATAAATAATATATCCATTTAATTTTGAAAGTTCTAACTCCAACTTTTCTAAATCATGAATTCCTATTTTAGATGTTCTATTAAATATTTTTGAATAAACAATTTCTCCATAAGCATATCTATCAAAAATTATATTTAAAGAATCATCAGAATTTAATTTTGAATATCATTCATAAGTATTAGGCGTTTTTGAATCTGAGTGTATTATTATCACTTTTGAATTTAAATTATTACATAATTTATTTGCAAAAGTTGTTTTGCCAACACCATCAATGCCCTCTAATACTACTCTATTCATTTATCGATATTTTTTCATTCATTAAATCCATGATATCCATTCCTGATTTCTTATTTGCTCTTTCCAAGAGTTTAAACGCTCTTCCTCTTAGAGATTTTGCCATAATATTTAAAATTGTTTTATCTTTAGTTAAAATATAGCCTCTTTGCGATGAAGCAAATTTATAGCCGTTAATAAAATTATCTTCATCATCTAACTTCTTTAAAATCCTCGAAAAAATTACTGATGAATTTAAAATTGATAATTGTCCCTCATAATCAGGATAATTCGTTAAAAATCGTATATTACAAGAACTAAGTATTAAATCACGATGTATCCATTTATCAATTGCGTTTTCATTTAAAAAATCATAAATATATGATTTATATACTTTTTTAAATAATTTTATAGTCATTTCTACCTCCTATTTGTTTATTACATAAAATAAGGATTTATAACTAGTCAAAATATCATCTTATTCAGTCATCTTATTCAGTCATCTTATTCAGTCATCTTATTCAGTCATCTTATTCAGTCATCTTATTCA
>NZ_JASTWG010000019.1:0-606 GCF_040940205.1 Spiroplasma sp. DGKH1
GCTGGCTGGCGCTGACCTCCACGCTCTGCTTGGCCTCCAGGCGGATGTCGTTCTTCTGCGCCTGCAGCAGCATCGGCCCCTGGTGGGTGATCTGGCGCAGCTCGCCGCCCTGGGCGACCAGGCCGATGTCGCTGCCGGCGTTGATCATCCAGCGCGCGAACCCTCAGCTCTACAACCTGATCACCAATGGCATCCTGCAGGCGCGGATCGACTACGACCGCTCGAAAGGGACTTGCAGAGCGATCGCCGAGAAGATGGCCGACATCGCTGGCGAGCAGACCGGCTGGGGGAAAATCGCTGAAGGCCAGGCCCTGGGCGCCACGCTGGCCTCTGGCGGGAAAGACGCCGTATCCGCCCTCGAAGTAGTGGAGAAGAAGGGCGGCAACGATGGCGTAACCTGGGTCGGTGGAGACAAGGCCGGCGGCTCCGGCCAGAAGCCCATTCGCATCGTCAACGACGTGACCCGGGCGGGCTACAACCTGTTGACCAGCCGCTCGGTGAAAGACTCATCGAGCGTGCCTTCCGCCAGTTGTAACAACGGCCTGGTCTGCAACACCTGGTCCTCCCCCCAAGAAGCCGCTGCATTCGCCACCCGGGTACTGGGGG
>NZ_JASTWG010000020.1:0-602 GCF_040940205.1 Spiroplasma sp. DGKH1
TGCTGCGTGCCATTCTGCAAGGCACCGATCAGGGTCTCGATCTCGGCCGTGGACTGTTGGGTGCGCCGCGCCAGCGCCCGCACCTCGTCGGCGACCACGGCGAAGCCTCGACCCTGGTCGCCGGCCCGCGCCGCCTCGATGGCGGCGTTCAGCGCCAGCAGGTTGGTCTGCTCGGCGATGCTGCTGATCACCGTAAGCACCTGGCCGACACTGCCGGCATGCTGGTGCAGGGTGTTCAGCGCCAGGGCGGTCTGTTCCAGTTCCTCCGCCAACGCACCGGTCTGGCTGCTGGCGTGCTCCACCAGACGCCGTCCCTCGTGGGCCAGGGCCGCGGCGTCGCGCGTGGAGTGCGCCGCATGGTTGGCGTGGCGGGCGACCTCGGCCACGGTGGCGCTCATCTCGTTCATCGCGGTGGCCACCTGGTCCAGGTCCTGGTGCTGGCGCGCCACCTGGTCGCCGGCGCCGAGCGCCTGCTCCAGGGCCTCGGCCACGTCCTTGTCGGTCTCTGCCGCGCTGCGCTTGACGTTCGCCAGCAAACCGCTGACGTCCTGGCGCATCCGCTCGTAGCCAGCGACGATGCGGCCGATCTCGTTGTCCGCATG